>CAZUCM010000145.1:0-7523 GCA_964619235.1 uncultured Terriglobales bacterium | reverse complement strand
GAGTTTCGAGCGCGGCGGGATCGGCGGCTAAAGGAAAAAATGGCTCTCGATTTTCGAGGGTTTCGAGCACGCAAACATTGTAGTCGGCGGATCGCGCTTTGCTAGTGCTTTTTGAGGATCGCGGGCGGGGACGGGACAAGGCGGGAAAACAGCGTTTTTCGGGCTTCTCTAAAAAACCTGTCAAGCAAATTCGGAAGGTTTTTCCCGTGCAGAAAATACAGTGTGATACTGTATTCCGCTTTCACCGCTCACGGCATCGACGGGCGGGCTTTAGCGGTCGCCGGTCAACGCTGGCCGCCATGCCTGCACGATGGCCCGGAACTGGCGGCTGTACCCCAGGGTATCCGGGTAGCTGTGGCGCTCGGCTACCAGCGCAAACACCGTGACCATATCCGCCGCAATCTCGCTATCGACGCCCCAAAGGTCCGTCAGGTCGAAGCCTCCGCATTCCTCGGCGTTCCACCACGCCAACAGGAAGGCCGCAACCCTGCGGCTTTGTCCGGTGTCGCCCTGGGCGATTTCTATAAGCCGCTCCAGTGCGGCCCGGTGGCTCTCTGACAGCGCGTTAGGCATCGGCAGGGCCTTTCCCCGGCCTTTCTAAAAAAGCTGTCAAGAGGCTTCGGAAGATTTTTTCTGTGCGGAAAAATACTACCTGATGCATTATTCGGTTTCCTCCTCGCGGTCCTCTTCGGCGTCCTGGTCAAGCGCGGCCATTAGGTCGGCGGGCGTCGGATCGCCGGGGCGGGCCGTCTCTGGCTCCGGAGCGGGCGGCGCTTGCTCTTTGTCGAGCAGCGCGGCGGGATGCGTGGCCGCGTACACCTGCTGCAAGGCGCGTAGCGCCACGTGCGTATAAATCTGCGTGGTCTTGATGTCCTCGTGCCCGAGGATCTGTTGAATGAATCGGATGTCCGCGCCGTTCTCGTGCATGTGCGTGGCCATGGTGTGGCGCAGCAAGTGACAGGCTCCCACCTTCCCGAGATTCGCGGCGGCGATGCGCTGGCGCACGGTAAACGTCAGATGGTCGCGGCTGAACGGTTCGCCTTCCGCCGTAAGGAACACCGTCAAGTCGTCAGGCTCGATTGCAAGCTGCGGGCGCGATTCCTGAAGGTATTTGCCTAGCCATTGAATGGCGCGCTCTCCTATGGGCACGTAACGGTCCTTGTGCCCCTTTCCCTGGCGCACGCAAACCAAACCACGGTCGCGGTGCAGGTCAAAAAGTTTTAGGTTCACGACTTCCAACCGCCGTAGCCCGGTCGAGTAGATCGTCTCCAAGATGGTCCGATCGCGTAAGCCGATCACCTCGGCAACGTCGGGTTGCATCATCACCCGTTCGACTTCGGAGACGGAAAGAATGTTCTTCGGCAACGTGCGCCCCAAGCGCGGCAGGTCGATCTCTGACGCCGGGTTGTGCAGGATCAGGTTTTGCCGGGTCATCCACTTGAACCACACGCGCAACGGAACCAGGCGCGCGTGTTGGCTGCGGAAACTCAGCGGTTCGCCGTTCGTCTTGCGGTAGAAAAACAAATAGCGCTGATAGCGTTCCAATACCGGACGCGTTACCTCGATGGGTTCGCGCAATCCGTGCTCGTAAGCCCACGCGATGAAAAACCGGATATGCACCAGCCGGTTTCTTACCGTGTGCTCGGAGTAGTTCTTCACCTGAAGCGCCTCCAGGTGCTCGTGCATCAGCGATTCCAAGGGCGACCGGGGCGCGGCTTCCGGCTTGCGCTTCTTCGTGACGCGGGCCATCAGTCGCCCCCCGCTGCCTGGACTCTGCCGTTCGGCTTTGCCGGCGGTTGCGGTACGGTTACGATGCCGCTTTTGCCGTTGCCTCCGGCCCCAGACCCCTTATAAGTGTTTTCGAGATTCCGCGAAGTAGTTACGGAAAGCCGCGTATTTACTGGCTCGTCCCCGGTTTCAGCCCCCCCGCTATGTGGCCGCGAAGTGCCCGCGAAGTTGCCTTCTGACCCCGCGAAGTTGGCCGTTTCCCCCGCGAAGTTGCCGTCGTAATCGCACCGCAACTGATAAACGAACGTCTGCCCCTGGCCCCCGCCCCGGCGCAACATCAGGTATTCCATTTCCTCCAGCCGGTGCAGATGCACCCGCAACTGCGTATCCCCCCAGCGCGTGTGCTCCCGCACCGTGCGCCGCGTGAAGCGGTACGCGGCCCGCTCGATCTGCAAGCGTTCGCATTCCTGGCTCACCATCTCCTCGATTAGCAACAGCAGGCGGCGCGTGTGGGGCGGCAACTCGTCCAGCGATGGCGTCAGCACTTGCCGGATTAACTGTTTCGCCAGTTGTACGTCTTCCTGGGTCACCTCGATGTATTCCAGTGTGTCGCCGTCGCGCGTGTCCGTCTTGATTTCCCGCTGGTACTGGTGCAACAGGGCAATGGCCTCGATCAGCGTCAACAGCTTCATGTGGTCGCGCCGGGTCCGGGTCAGGTAGTCGGGGAAAGCCTCCGCGTCTTCGATGTTGTTGGCCACGGCCACCGGGCGCAACAACCGTTGCGCGTTGCGATGCAACTCGATAATGCGCGCCCGCTTCCGCCGCGCCCATAGTCCGTCCGTGGTGCGGGCTTCCCGCTGCTTCTGGTGAATGGCCCGCGTCTGCTCCCGCTCCTCGTTCACCGTCAGCACAATCGAACGATTCAACAACTCCTCGTCCACCTCCTGGGCGGTCGTGGTGAGAAAGATCATCACCGGCCCTTCCACCGTGTACTCGTGCGTTACCAGCTTGCCGCTCACCGGGTCTTTGCCGGTCGAGGCGATCTTCAACACGCCTTCACTTTGCAGCAGCTTCAACGCATAGGCGGCGCGGCTTGCGCCTTCCTCTTCGGCCACGGCAAGGATTTTGTGCTTCAGGTCCTTTTGCCCCATGTAAAACAACGCCTGCCCGGTCATGGCCGAGTACTGCTCCCGATGTTCTTCCGGCATGAAGTCCAACACCGCATCCATCAACGAGCTTTTGCCGGCGGAAGAAGACGACTGCACCACGATGGCCAACGGCTTATCCAACAGCCGCGACACCGCGGCCAGATAACTTACCTTCTTGTTGGTTTCCTCGCCCACTACGCCGCATTGATCGAAGTCGGCCAACACCCGCTCCAGCAAGCGCGGATCGCGCAGCAACTCCAGCGCGGCCGCCCGCTCCTCGGTCGTCATCGTCTCCGCTTCCGGCGTCTGCTCCTGCGTCTGCTTGATCTGTTGTCGCTGGATTTCCTGCAACGTGGTCCACAGCTTGCCCACCTCGCGTTGTACGGCGTCTTCCTTCACCGCCAGCTCGTGCGCCGCTAGCTTGGCAAAGGCCATGCGCTGCCGCGCCATTTCCATATCGAACGTATCGCCGTGGCTCAACAACTCGCCGCGCGCGTTGCGCCCGGAGACGCACACATTCACTTTCAGCGCGCCCCGGCTGGTGTTTTTCTCCAGCCCCAACACGCGGTAGGTGCGCGCCTCCCAGATCACGTTGATTTCTTCGCCGTTGGTCTTCACGACAGGTTCTTTCGCCGTAGTCATCGGCATGGGCCGGGGCGCGGGTTCTTCGGCAGGGACTATCTCGACAGGAACAGCAGCTAAAGAAAAAACACTCTCTTTCGAACTCGAAACCGTTGGAGTCTCGATTGCTATTTTTTCTTTAGCTGCTGGTTTGGTTTTTTTGTCTTCGCCTGGTGGTGGTTCTGGATTCTGCATTGGCTCTGCCTCTGGCTCCTCCTCGATCTCGGCTGCCGGCGGCGCCGCCGGCGTTTGCTCGATGACGGCAACGCTGGGCCGTTTCCCTGTGCCCATCCAAGCCGCGCCGTTCAACAACACCCCCAGCGCTTTGGCGGCGGGCGTCGTCATCGAGGCGTATTGGTTGGCGTCCTGGCCCTTGGGGAACTGCACGCGGAAACACTCGATGCCCATTTGCATCAGTTCTTCCGCGTGCTTCGCGGCGGCTTTGTCTCCGGCCTCGTCGCGGTCATAAGCGATATACACGCGCTTGGTGCCGTGCTTGCGGAAGGCGTCCCGGTGGTAGTCGTTGAACCCGTTCACGCCGTAGCTGCTCGTCACGTTGCGGTAGTCGGCACACCAGAACGTCAAGGCATCAATCAGGGCCTCACACAGAATCACGTCTTTGGAAGCAATCAACGCCTCTTCGTTCCACACCCCACAGCGTGGCCCCGGCAGGTACAGGTGATACTCGGTTCCGGCCCGCAAGCCGGTGTTGATCTTGCGCCCGTACATCTGCACCACGTCGCCGTCCAGGTTGATGATGGGGATTACCAGTGACCCCCGGAAGTGTTCGTGCCCCGGCGTTTGATTGCGCAACACCCCCAACTGTTTCAGCCGTCTCCGCTGCTCAGCCCCGGCAATGCGGTTGTGTCCCTGCAAGCGGTAACACAAGCTTCGATTGGAAAAGCCCAGCCGGAACCGCTCCAACATTTCCGCCGATTGCAACCCGCGCCGGATTAGGTACTGCTGCGCCTCCGGCGTGCGTTTTAGCGCCTCGTGGTAGTGATCGACCACGGCCCGCAACAACTTCTTATCGTCTGCTGTGGCCTCGAACAAGGGCGGCAGTTTCGGCACGGTGGAGATTTTCGGCGGCGGTCCTGCGCTCGGCTGATAGTCCCGCTTCAGCAGTTCGAGCGCGTGCTTAAAACTCACGCCTTCGGCCCGCATCACCCACTCGAATACGTCGCCGCCTTCGTTGCATGCGCCCTTGCAGTGCCACACGTTTTTTACCGGATCGATATTCAGGCTGGGGCTGTGGTCATCGTGGAAAGGACACAGCCCGATCAGTTCCTTACCGTGCCGCTTCAGCTTGATGCCCCGCGTCTCCGCTAGCCTCTGGATGGAGATTTCACGCTTGAGCCTCAGCTTTATGTCATCGGGAACCAGCGGCATTCGCACGTTCTCCTTTCGCCTGGTTGGGCAGGTTTCTGCAAAAAACCTGTCAAGTGCAAATATGCGTTTCTGGGAACTTTTTTGCTTACCTAAAATCCGTCGCAAGAGTATACGTTACACGTTATCATGTCAACGTGATTCTAAACGCGGGAGTAAAAACCTCCCTTACAATCGCTCCTGCTATGCCACGGAAAAAGTACGGAGAAACGTCATTTGGTGCGCGGCTGACCTCGATCCGCCAGGAGCGAGGCTTCACCCAGGTTCAACTCGCCAAGGCCGCTGGAACGACACAGCGCGCGATTTCCTACTATGAGAACGAAGCCGGATACCCCCCGGCCCCGGCGGTCATGGACCTAGCGCGGGCGCTGCACGTAAGCACCGATGAACTGCTAGGCGTGAAGCCCTTCAAGTCTGAACACGTGGCCGACGATCCGGAAACCCGTAGGCTCTGGAAAAGATTCCAGCAGATTTCCCACATGCCGGAACGTGACCGCCGTGCGATTCTTCGCGTGCTAAACCACTTCGCCGTCTCGACCGGCCAGCTTATTCAAGCCAATGAGTAGTTGCTGTGCCCGCTGGTTTTTGGTTTGGGGCTTGAGGGGGAACATCCCCCTCATAGTTGCGCCCCGGCCCGCAGCGGAGCGGCGGTCAAGGCCGCACAGCACGTGCGCCGCGCCAGCGGTCGGAGCGAAGCGGAGAGCCTTGACGGCTGCGTGAGCGGAGGGCACATCCTGGCCGCCGCTGTGGCGGCGCTTTGGCCTGGCTGGACGGGCTGCTTACTGGCCTTGGTTTCCTTTCAACAGGTTAACCAGCGGTAACCGAAGTTACTCTGCGGTAACCGCAAAGCCACATCTGCCTTGTTTTCTGCGGTTACCCTACAGCAACCAAAGTTGCTCTACAGCAACCCAGCGGGGGTGACGTGTCATACCCCACTCCCGACGCCGCAGGCGGCGCAAAAACACCGCCCAAAAAGCGAACCCCGGCGAGCGCTAAAACGCCACCCGCACGCCCGGCGACGGCACCCCCGGCAGCTTCGGGAACCCGGCCCACGGATCGGCGGCTAAAGACGGCCAGCACCTCGGCGCGGATCGGCAAGCTAGTGCGGGCAGTTCACTCTAGAGGAGCGGGCCGCCGCCGGTTCTTCCGCGATTTCCGTATAGCCGCTGGTTCAACTCCCACTCAGCCTGGCGTGTGAGAATGCGCGTGGATTCCTTTTCTCTCAGTAACTTTTCCCTAAATCCAGGGTATTTGGTTGCTGAAAACGATTCGTTAATTTCGTCCAGGCGAGATCGCAGAACTTGAGCAACCTCATTCAAGGTGTCAACCCGCTGCGTTTCAGCCCTATCACTTGAATCGAGGGCGGCTAAGACCCATTCGAGATAGTACGAATCGTTTGGACAACAAACAGGCGATATCAGGGCGTTAAATTCCCCTCGCCCACGAGTGAAGCGGAAACACAGGTTTTTTAAAACGACCCTAATGGACGCGTAATCAAATGGATGTATTTCGAGCTTCTTGCTCTTAACAAGCTCCCCTATGGACGTCAGAAAATAAAACTCCCTCTGAACGTCGTACCATAAGGCTTCGTTCGCTCTTCTCTGCCGCCACGGATCGTACCACCATGAAAAGCAAATCTTGTCAACCACCTTACAGACAAAGAAGAAGACTCTCATGGGAGGAACCCATAACATGTCGAGCATCGAAATCCGTGTTTGCCTTCGCGCTACCATGCAGGAATCAGCGCGCCATAACCAGATTGAAACAGATAGTCCAGTTCCATTGCATACCCGCCAGTTTGAGCCACAGGTTGAGTTCCTAGAAGGATGGGAGCTCCACGAGAGGTCACTGCATCCAAGAAGCCCATGTTGGCGTTCCATCCGGCACCGAAATAATTGAGGGCACCATATACTTTGTCCCCTAGATTGAATGCGCCCACACCCAGCTCCTCGGCATCGGCCAAGTAACCTTCTGTTTGGCTCCCGTACTTTCCTATGAGAACCGCACCGCTCGTGCCAACGGCCACGACACCCTGTGCATACCCGAGTCCGTAACCTACTGCGCTCGCCGCCGCTGGGAGTGCTGTCCCAAGAGCTGGCACTCCCCCGAGAACCCCCATCGTTGCATATCCAAAGAAGTTTCCGGCCCCAGCAGCGTTATTCCAGTAACTGGACATTCCGGGCGCATGGAACAGCGCCTCGATTCCTGGTGTGCTGTCTGCCGGGGGATACCTCAACGTGATCTGAGCGTCCGGCTTCAGCGGACCATTTTGCCCAGGGACCGGTGCTGAAGGATCATTGCCCCCTGGTCCATCGCAGTAACAGGGTGTTGGGCGAATTTCGCCTCCTCCCGGCAGGGGAATAGGGTCATCCGAACAATGATTATCAGGGTCGCAATGCCCGTTGACATCAAATCGCGTCACGGGGCGATTCCCGACATAGGCATACAAATTCAGCGATTGCGGATCGCCGAAGTTCGCGTACGGCACAGTAGTCGGCTTCGCAGCCCAGTCAGGGACCATGAACCGGCCCATGTTGGAAGCAAAGTACCTTGCACCAAAATTGTCCAATCCCGTCTCGGCGTCGCGTTCTTTGCCGGTACAACGTGACCCACTGCGATTTTCAACCCACCCCAGCCGCA
>CAZUCM010000144.1:0-7606 GCA_964619235.1 uncultured Terriglobales bacterium | reverse complement strand
ACCGGGGCGCTGACCACAGGAACGTTTCTGGCCTTTATTTTTGCCGTCTTCCGCTTATATGATCCGGTGCGCAAGTTCGCCCTTTTCAATAACAATTTCCAGCAGGCCCTGGGCGCTTCGGCGTCGATCTTCGACATGATGGACTCGCACGACGAGGTGCGGGAAAACCCGGCTGCGGTCAAACTGCCGCCGTTTCACGAAAACATTCGTTTCGATCACGTCGGGTTCAGTTACGGAACCGGCGGCGATACGCGCGAAGTGCTGCACGACATCGATCTGGACGTAAGGCGCGGGGAGGTAGTAGCCATCGTTGGTTCCAGCGGTGCCGGCAAATCCACGCTGGTCCATCTGCTGCCGCGCTTCTTTGACGTCAGCGCGGGCCGATTGCTGGTCGACGGCCGGGATGTGCGCGACGTGACGCTGGTTTCTCTGCGGGAGCAGATCGGTATCGTCACGCAGGAGACCATCCTGTTTAACGATACTCTGCGCAACAATATCGCTTATGGCCAGCCCGAAGTGTCGCAAGCGCAGGTGGAGTCGGCCGCCCGGGCGGCGAATGCGCACGATTTTATCGCCGCCATGCCGGAAGGCTACGACACGATGATCGGGGAGCGTGGCACCCGGCTTTCCGGCGGCGAGCGCCAACGCATCGCGATTGCGCGCGCCCTGTTGAAGAATGCGCCCATCCTGATTCTGGACGAAGCCACTTCCGCCCTCGATAACGAGTCGGAAGCATTGGTACAATCGGCCCTGCAAAACCTGATGGCCGGCCGTACCGTGTTTGTGATCGCCCATCGGCTGTCGACGGTGCGCCACGCGGATCGCATCCTGGTCCTGGAAAACGGAATCATTGCCGATTCCGGTAGCCACGAGGATTTGATGAACCGCCTGGGCACCTATCGCCGGCTGTACGAACTGCAATTCATGGACCTGGACTCCGCAAACGGCAAGGCCGGTGTTTCTCCGGATGAGGAGAAGGTCGAGGCATAACCGCTCCCGCCTTCGGGAGCCCACAATGAGGGATCATGTCGATACGTTCCATGACTGCGTTTGCCCAGGTGAAAGGCCGGATCAGCGATCAGTTGGGCTTCACGCTGTCCCTGAAGTCCGTAAACCATCGCTTTCTCGATCTGCATTTGAGGATGCCTTCCGATACCGATGCGCTGGAGATGAGGCTGCGCCGGATTCTCAAGGACCGGCTGTCGCGCGGGCACGTGGATGTGGCGCTTTCCTTCGAACGTGCCGGCGGCAACGGTTTTTCGCTCAATCGACCGCTGGTTCACAGCTATGTGGAAGCCTTCCGTGCCATTGCGCAGGAGACGGGAGTGGCATCCGAGCTTGACCTGAACGCCATTCTGCGGCTGCCGGGCATGCTGGAAGACGGCGGTTGCGAAGAAGTGGGCGCCGAACTGGAAGAGGCGGTGTCCGCCAAACTCGAAGAGGCGATCGGCAAACTGAATGAAATGCGTGCCGAAGAAGGCCGCAGTATCGCGCGCGAGTTGCGCGAACGGCTGGAAAATCTGCGCCTGGCTACCGCCGAAGTGGAAAAATACCGCGAGGCGGTGTTACGCGCGTATCTGGAAAAGATTCAAATCCGCATGCAGGAGCTGATCGGCGGCCGCGCCGATGCCGATCGAATCTTGCAGGAGGCCGCCTTGCTGGCCGAGCGCAGCGATATCCAGGAGGAAATTGTGCGCATGAATACGCACATCCAGCACTTTGGCTCCCTGCTCGATCAGCCCGGAGACATCGGAAAGAAGCTGGACTTCCTGTTGCAGGAGATGGTTCGCGAAGCGAACACGCTGTTGTCGAAGACCGGCGGGGTGGCGGGAGAAGCGTTGCGCATCACCGAGCTGGGCCTGGCTATGAAATCGGAAATCGAAAAAATTCGCGAGCAGGTGCAAAACGTCGAATGAGCATCGTCTTTATTATCTCGGCGCCATCGGGATCGGGAAAAAGCACCCTCACCAGTGAGCTGCTGAAGTCCGTGCCCCGCCTGCAGTTCTCGGTTTCCTATACCACTCGTCCGCCGCGCGGCAGCGAGCAGGATGGCCGCGAGTACCATTTCGTTGCCCGCGAACGGTTCGAGAAGATGATTGCCGAGGGTGAATTTCTTGAGCATGCCTGTGTGTTTGACGATTCCTACTACGGCACGGCGCGCAGTTGCCTGCGCGAGGCGGAAGCGGCCGGCAACGACCTGGTGCTCGATATCGACGTGCAGGGCGCGGCCCAGGTGAAAGCGAAATTGCCGGAGGCGGTGAGCATCTTTATTCTGCCGCCGTCCCGTGACGAACTGGAAAAACGGCTGCGCCGCCGGAGTGAAGGCGAAAAACAGGTGGAAACGGCGGAGCGCCGGCGCAGCGATGCAGAACGAAACGGCATCATACAGAAGCGCTTATGTACGGCCGCAAAAGAGATTGAGAATTACCGGACGTACAGTTATATACTAGTAAACGATCAGCTCGAAGAATCCATCGACCGGCTCAAGGCCATTGTTTTGGCGGAACGGCTGAGACGGTCGGGGGAGAGGCTCTCGACCGCAGAACAACAGGTTGTGGCGTCGGCGGAGAAATGTTTGCTGCCGAACGTCCGCGATAAGGTGCGGCAGATCCTGGATTCGTTCGCTGCCTCAGTTCAGCCCTAGCGCGTCTCCGGGGCGTGTTAGGTCCGTAGTTTCCTCCAGGTATCCCCGGCAGGTATGAAGGAGCAGGTGGTTATGGCTTTGGATGAAGAGTTCGACAGCAATTACCGGTACGTATTGGTAGCGGCCCGCCGCGCACGGCAGCTTCTGTCGGGTGCTCGGCCCACGATCGATACACTCACGCGGAAGCCGTGCAAGATTGCTCAGGAAGAAATCAAGGCCGGCAAAGTCCATTGGAACACTAACGAAGCGCCGCGATCAGCTGTTGAGGTCGCCAGCGAAGCGCTGGACAAGGCCGTAGAACCGGAATCCCAGGCGGCCCCGGGACAAGACGACGAGTAAACCATAGGCCGTCGGCCATAAGGGCGTTTCACGTTCCTCGTTTCACGTTTTCGGCAAAACGTCGTGCATTGCTTTGCCTGGAAGGTGAAACGGGGAACGGCACTTTGTTCGTTTGCCGAAGACCGATGATCGAAGACCGATGACTGCTCATGAAGATTGCCCTTGGAGTTAGTGGCGGGATTGCAGCCTATAAAGCGGCGGAACTTGTGCGTCAGCTGCAGGACAGGGGACTGCGCGTGCAAGTCGTTATGACGCGAGCCGCGCAGGAGTTCGTCCGCCCTCTGACCTTTGCCGCGCTCTCCGGCGAAAAAGTGATCACCGACATGTTCGCCGCCCGCAGTGGCGATTCCAATCTGGAATCCGCCGTCGAGCACATCGCCGTCGCGCAGGCGATTGACTGCCTGGTGGTGGCGCCGGCCACGGCCAATGTTCTTGCCAAGTTTGCGCGCGGCGTTGCCGACGATTTTCTTACGACTCTCTATCTGGCGACAACCGCGCCCGTGGTGCTGGCGCCGGCCATGAACGTCAATATGTGGGAACATGCGGCGACCCGGGAAAATTTGGAAATCCTGAAGCTGCGTGGAGCCCGCATCGTGGAACCGGAGACCGGTCATCTGGCTTGCGGCACCATCGGCGCCGGCCGGTTGGCGGCGAATGAAACGATTCTGGCCGCGGTCCTGGAAGCGCTGGGCCCCCAGGATCTGGCTGGAGAAACCCTGCTGATCACCGCCGGACCGACCCGGGAGCCGATCGATCCGGTGCGCTATCTCAGCAATCGCTCCAGCGGCAAAATGGGATATGCGCTGGCGGAGGCGGCCATACGGCGCGGTGCGCGAGTGTTGCTGGTCAGCGGCCCCACGGCATTGCCGGCTCCGCCGGCGGCCGAGCTCATTCGGGTGGAAACCGCCGAGCAGATGCGCCGCGCGGTGATGGAGCAGCTTCCCCGGGCAACCGTAGTCATCAAGGCGGCGGCGGTGGCCGATTACCACCCGGCGGCCGCGCCCAGCCGCAAGATCAAACGGGAATCCCAGGGCCCGCTGGAGCTGGAGTTAACGCCCACGATCGATATCGTAGCGGAAGTGGCGCGGCAGGCGGGCCCGGAACAGATTATCGTCGGCTTTGCCGCCGAAACCGAGGATGCCATCGAGAACGCGCGCCGCAAGCTGACCGGCAAGTCGCTGGATGCCATTGTGGTCAACGACGTCTCCCGTCCCGGCATCGGCTTCGATTCCGACCGGAATGCGGTCACCATTATCACGCCTGGTGAGGAAACCACCGTTGCCGAGAGCTCTAAATTGGAGGTCGCCCACCGCGTTCTCGACGCTGTGAGGACCTTGCGGGAGAATCGCAAACATTTAGCCGCGGATCAACGCCGGTAAACCCGGAAAACGGCCTTTTCAACCAGACCATGAACGCCCCCGTCCCCCGGTGGTTTGCCGAAGTGGACGAATCTTGGCCGCCCTCGTCTTCAGCATAACGCCGTGCACTTTTTCCATTACAAATTCGCCGATACGAATTAAAAATAGATTCTGATGTCCAAGAAGAAATTGTCGCCCCCAATGCGTGATGCGCTGGCTGCCCGGATTGGCTATTACCGCGATCTCGGCATCCACGATTTTTATCGTCGCGAAGTTCCCGGCGACGGCTCTACGGCGGAGCCGGCCGGCGGCGAAGGCGAAACGGCGGTTCTCGTGGAACCGGCGGCGGAGCCTGTGCCGGCTGACCACGTGGCTGCCCTGACGGCGATTCGCGAGGACTTGGGCGACTGCACGCGTTGTCCCTTGCACGCGCAGGGACGCAAGCAGATCGTTTTTGGCACGGGCAATCCGTATTGCGAGTTGATGTTCGTCGGAGAAGCTCCGGGGGCCGATGAAGATCAACAAGGCGAACCGTTTGTCGGCCGTGCCGGGCAGTTGCTGAACAACATGATTGCTGCCATGGGACTGAGGCGGGAAGAGGTTTATATCGCGAATATCATCAAGTGCCGCCCTCCGGGAAACCGGACGCCGCTGCCGGAGGAATGCGCTGTTTGTTCTCCGTTTCTGTGGCGCCAGATTGACGCGATTCGGCCCAGGGTGCTGGTGGCGCTGGGCGCGGTCGCGGCTAAGACATTGCTGGCGGTCAACGAATCCATGGGCGCGCTGCGCGGCCGCTGGTACCAGTGCCGCGGCATCGATCTGGCGGTTACCTACCATCCCGCCTACCTGCTGCGCAATCCGCCCGCCAAGAAGGACGCCTGGCAGGATCTGCAGATGGTGATGAAGAAGATGGGATTGCAGCCGCCGAAAAAATGAGCGGGAAATCTCAAATTTGTAATTGAACCTCCGCGACGCAATTGACCCCGCGCGACGTCGTGCACAACCGGCTGTTCAATTTGAAATTACAAATTTCAAATTTGAAATTCCCCGATTCTGTAGACTGTCTCCATGCCGCAATACTGCGATGTTGCCTTGCCGGTGCCCTTGGACACCACCTTTACGTATCGCGTGGATGGCGATATGCCGGTGGTGGGCGGGCGCGTGCTCGTGCCCTTTCGCGATAAGCGGTTGCCTGGGGTGGTGGTCGCCTTGCATGAGAATGCGCCGGCGGCGAAAGCCAAGCTGGTGTTAAGGGTGCTCGATAAGCATCCGGTGGTCGGCGAGGACCTTTTGCGGCTTGCGGCCTGGGTGGCGCAATACTACATCGCTCCGTTGGGCGAGGTGTTGCGTACCATGCTGCCGCTGAGCGCCGAATGGAAACACGTTCGCGGCTATCGTGCCACCGATGCCGGACTGGCGGCGGCACATTCGGCGGCGAACAAAGTTGCGCTCTTCCGGCTGCAGATTGCGCCGGAAGAAGAGACGCACGAACTGGAAGTGCTCGAGTATCTTGCCCGGCACGCAGAAGTTCCGGTTCGCGATACTACGCTGCGCTCCGCCACCGGCGCCAGCCGGGAATTGCTGGCGGCATTGGTGCGCCGTAAATGGATTGTGCAGGAAGACCTTTCGGAGACGCGCGACGCCACGCGCACCGTGAAGGTTGCGGTGCTGAATACGGCCTCGGACAGCTGTAGTGCCGATGGACCCGGCGAAGCGCCGGGACGCAAAAAGCCGGGGCTCAATGCCAATCAGCAGATGATTCTGGACGCACTGGTTGCCGCCGGCAGCCGCATGACGGTCAGCCGTTTGCGCGACCTTCCCGCTCCCAAGACCACGCTGCTGACGCTGGTGAGCCGCGGGTTGGTGCAAATCGTGGAAGAGGCAGCCGGTTTCGGCGTTTCCGGGGCGCGTGTGCGTCCGCCTCTGGGATTTGTTTTGACTCCGGCGCAACAGGCGGCGCTGGATCGGATCAATGCCGCGGCGGAGGCGCGCCGGTTCTCGGTGTCGCTGGTACACGGAGTTACGGGCTCGGGAAAGACCGCGGTGTATCTGGCGGCCATGCAGAAGGTGCTGGCCGACGGACGGGGCGCGGTCATGCTGGTGCCGGAGATCGGGTTGACGCCGGCCGCCGCCGCCCAACTTCATCAGGTGTTCGGCGACGAAGTGGCCATTCTGCATTCCGGGCTTACCGGCGACGAGCGCGCCGAACAATGGCATCGCATCCGCAGCGGCGCGGCGCGGATTGTGGTGGGCACGCGTTCGGCGGTGTTTGCGCCGATCCGCGATCTGGCCCTGCTGGTGGTGGACGAAGAGCACGATCACTCCTATAAGCAGGAAGAAACGCCGCGCTACCATGGGCGCGACGTGGCCATTGTCAGGGCCAAGATCGCCGGCGCCGCCATCGTGCTGGGATCGGCGACACCTTCGCTGGAGTCCTATTACAACGCGCAAAAGGGCAAGTTCGGCCTGATTGAAATGCTGGATCGCGTGGAACAGCGATCCATGCCGGCGGTCGAGTTGATCGACATGCGCCGGGAATTCCAGGAAACCGGGAAGCAACTCGTAATCTGCCGCCGGCTGGCCGAGGCTATTGCTTCCCGCTTGGAACGCCGTGAACAGGTGATGGTGCTGCTGAACCGGCGCGGTTTTTCGGCGTTTGTGCTGTGCCGCGCCTGCGGCGAAACAGTGCAGTGCCGGAACTGCGCCATCGCCATGACTTACCACAAGCAGGGGCGCCGGCAAACCCCGGCTTCTGCCGATGCCGGCGAGCTTCCGGGTAAGCTGGAATGCCACTACTGCGGATATGAACGGCGCGTTCCCCAGGCTTGTCCCAAATGCGGCAGCGACTACGTGCAGTTTCTGGGCACCGGCTCGGAGAGACTGGAAGAACTGCTGCATGAGCAATTTCCGCAAGCGCGTATCGGGCGGCTGGACCGCGATACCGTGCGCGGGCGCGGCGACATAGAGCGCATGTTGAACGCCATGAATGCCGGCGAGATGGATCTGCTCGTCGGTACGCAGATGATCGCCAAAGGTCATGACCTGCACGGCGTGACTTTGGTGGGCGTGGTCGGCGCCGATGCGGCCCTGGCGTTCCCTGATTTTCGCGCCGCCGAGCGCACCTTCCAGTTGTTGACCCAGGTTGCAGGGCGAGCTGGCCGAGGCGAAGCACCGGGCAAGGTCGTGCTGCAAACATTCTTCCCCGATCATTACGCTATCCAGTTGGCCGCAGCGCACGACTATCGCGGCTTCTACGAAAAAGAGA
>CAZUCM010000143.1:0-7647 GCA_964619235.1 uncultured Terriglobales bacterium | reverse complement strand
TGGTGGTAGCAACCCGCATGACGCAGTTCGGCCAGGCCGGCCACGCGGGCGATTACCAGCCGATTTCGCTGGTAGAGACGGCAAAAGCGTACGCTGCCGGGAAGTAGATTTCGAATATTGAAGATGTACTTTTGGGTTGTGGGCGCGGAAGCACCCACAACCCAATTGTTTTTTACAGCGAAAGCCCGCGCAAAACCTCCTTCTGGCAGGCCACCAGCTGTCCAATCCCGGCGCGGGCCAGGGCTAGCATGGATTGGAGTTGCTCGTCGTCAAAGGGCTTCTGTTCGGCGGTGCACTGTACTTCCACCAGTTTTCCACTGCCGGTCATCACAAAGTTGGCGTCGACCTCGGCGCGGGAATCCTCTTCGTAGCTCAGGTCAAGCATGATGGCGCCATCGACGATGCCGACACTTGTGGCAGCGACGATGTCGCGCAGCGGCACTTTTTTCAGGGTGCCGGCCGCTACCAGGCGCTGCATAGCCAGAGCCATGGCCGTAAACGCGCCGGTGACGGACGCGGTACGGGTGCCGCCGTCGGCCTGAATGACATCGCAGTCCAGCCAGATCGTTCGTTCTCCGAGCTGAACCATGTCGACCGCGGCGCGCAGGGAGCGGCCGATGAGGCGTTGGATTTCGTGGGTGCGTCCTCCAACCCGTCCGCGGACGGCTTCGCGGGGCGTACGCGTCAGGGTGGCGCGGGGAATCATGGAATACTCGCCGGTGATCCAGCCCTTGCCGCTGTTCCTCATCCAGCCGGGCACGCCTTCGTCAATGGAAGCGGTGCAAATGACGCGCGTGTTGCCAAGTTCCACCAATACGGAACCTTCGGCTGTGCGGATGAAGTCAGGGGTGATTTTCACCGGACGCAGTTGATCGGGGGTGCGTTGATCGGATCGATAAACCATAAGGCGGGATTGTAATTGGAGCGGGTCCTATGTTTCCAGTTTTGCTCCCTAAACTTTTACTCTGGTTGGCCGATAAGACAGTTGTTAGTGTGCGTAGCTACGCTTTTGACTAAATGGTTGGGAGTTAACCTTATGGCCCTATTTTCCTGGGATGAAACCTACAGCGTTAATAATCCGGAATTCGACCGGCACCACCAACACCTGTATTCCCTGGTCAATCGTCTCCACGATGCGATGCTTTCGGGCCAGGCCAAGGAAACCATGTCCGGTATTCTGGATGAACTGATCAGTTACACGCAGGGGCATTTCGCGGCGGAGGAAGCGTTTATGATCGCCCGCGCCTTCCCCGGACTGGCGGCGCACAAAGCCGAACACACGAAGCTGGCTGGGCAGGTGCTGGAGTTTCGCGATCGTTTTCGCGCCGGCGGCGCCCCGATCACGCTGGAGCTGATGCATTTCCTTCGGGATTGGCTGCAAAACCACATTCAGCGCAGCGATAAACTGTATTCGCCACTGGGTGGCGCGCGTCCCGGAACCTCAGCCGGGCAAGGCCTGCGGCGATAGACGGGTTTCCCGCAACTGGATTGCCGGATTTTATGAATCAGGCGGACCGAATGGTCCGCCTGGTTCGCGTTTTCTGCCTTAAGCAAGACGAAAAAGCCATTCCAGGTTTGATATCAGTAACCACTCAGAGGCGGGAATCGGCGGTTCTCCGATTAAGGCACGGAAGGGCAAACGCTCATAACGGAGCGCGGGGACCCGCTGCACTCAGCGAGAGCGGGTCACCCGCTCCGGAAGCTTCGCACGCCTATTTGCGTTTGATCCGCGAAGCTTGAACTTGTTTTTGACTGACCGCCCATTTCAGCACCCAGTGCGGTCTATTCTATTCATCGGCAAAGTAGGGCAATCGCACTAGCTCTCCTGCAGCGGAGAGCCGGTAACGAAAGTTTTGCGGAGAAACAAAGCTGCTTGACACGCGGTATGGAACCTCGCGGGAGGGGAGCGGGAGAAACGCCTTAGAGTGAGTACGGCTCCTGCGATTGCGCCTGTGGGCCCGTGCGCAGCGAGGAGAGGATGGGCGTGCAACGCAGAATGACCTCCGCCAGCTTTTTGCGGCTCACCGGTTTCGATACATAATCGTCCATGCCCGCCTCCAGGCACCGCTCGCGGTCGCCTTTCATGGCGTGGGCCGTCATCGCGATGATCGGTATGTGGGAGCCGGTTGCCTGTTCCCGGGCGCGGATGCGGCGAGTGGCTTCCAGTCCATCCATTTCCGGCATCTGCACGTCCATGAAGATCAGGTCGATATGTTCGGTATACATCGCCAGGGCTTCCACTCCATCTGCGGCCAGAATGACGTGGTGGCCGAGTTTTTCCAGAATTGCCACAGCCAGTTTCTGATTGACCAGATTATCCTCAGCCACGAGAATGCGCAGCCTGCTCACCGGATTTTCCGCCGATAGCGGGATTTGCGCTTCAGAAAAAGCTCCGGGCGAAGGTTCGAGTGCGGGATGTTCGTGAGGCAGTTTCTGCTCGGCCCATGTTATCGACTGGGGCGGAGCATCGGTGGGCGGCAGCTCCGCCGTGAAATAAAAAGTCGAACCTACGCCGGCTTCGCTGCGGACGCCAATGGTTCCGCCCATCAGGCTCACAATGCGGGAGGAAATCGCCAGACCCAGTCCAGTGCCTCCGTATTGACGGGTGGTTGAGCTGTCGGCCTGTTCGAAAGCCTGGAAGATATGCTCCTGCTTTTCCGGCGGAATCCCAATTCCGGTATCCTGAACCGAGAAGCGGATTCGCTGCGAGTCTGTGCCGCCGCCCTCCGGAAGCACGGAGATTAGAATCTCCCCTTCGTAAGTGAACTTAACCGCGTTGCCGATCAGGTTCAGGATTACCTGGCGCAGGCGCAAGGGATCGCCCATCACCACCGGAGCCCGCTCCGGAAAGTATTCCAGTTTAAGGGCTACTCCCTTCTGTTGGGCGGCGACTGCCATGCTGCGGGCCGCATCGCTGATGAGATCAAGCAGATTGAAGGCGACGGGGTTGAGCGCAAATTTTCCGGCTTCGATCTTCGAGTAGTCGAGAACGTCGTTGAGAATACCGAGCAGTCCTTGTGCCGAAGACGAAACCATGCCCAGGTATTCTCGTTGCTCGGAGGTCAAACCAGTACCCAGAGCCAGCTCGGTCATGCCAATGATGCCATTCATCGGCGTGCGAATTTCGTGGCTCATGTTGGCCAGGAACTCGCTCTTGGCGCGATTGGCCTCCTCAGCCATCTTCTGGGCAGCCTCGGCGGCCTGCTTGGCGGCCAGCAGGGCCTCTTGCGCGCGACGATGTCCGGCAACTTCATGCTGCAGTTCTGCCGTCCGGGTGTCGACCAGGGCCACCAGTGCCCGGTCCTGGGCTCGCCGGCGCAGCAAACGCACGTAATAAGCGCTGAACATCAGGGTGAGTAACAGAATCAAGCAACCGCTGCGGAACCAGTCGGCCTGATAAAACTGCGGGCGCAAATCCAGACCGAGCACGGAAGGGCCGGCCTCCGCGGACTCTCCTCCTTCCACCATCACGCGAAAGCGATAGCGGCCCGGAGGAATGTTGGTATAGTAGGCTACGCGCCGGGAACCGGCTTGCACCCAATCCTTGTCAAAGCCTTCGAGCTTATAGCGGAAGCGAAGCCTGTCCGGCGAGGTTAAGGCAATCGCGGTGTAATGAAACTCCAACTCTCCGTGACCGGGAGGCACCACGAGACTGGGGCCGGATAGGTGCAGGGACTGGCGGTCAGCCCATACCTGCTCGATGATTGCCTGCCTGCCGCCACGATTTGCCGGCACCCGCCGGGGATCCAGAACGGCAATGCCGTTGGCTGTGGGAAAGTATATCCTGCCGTTCAGGGTACGCCAGACGGCAGGTTGCACCTGGCCGCTGACGATCTCGCTGGGAAGGCCATCCGCGATGCCGAATTCGATCGTATCGTAACGATGCGTCAAGCCGCGAGCAAACGCATTGAGCTGAGCTTTACTGACGCGGATGATTCCCTTCTGGGAACTCAGCCACAGATTGTGGTCTGCATCTTCGACGATGGCGCTGACGCAGTCATGGTTGAGGCCGTTCTGCTGCCTGTACACGGTGATCTTTCCATCTTGCAGCCGGTTCAGTCCTCCGTCGCGCGTGCCGATCCATAACACGCCATCGCTGTCTTCGTAGAGATAGCGGATGAAGTTACTGGACAGGCCTTCTCTACGGGTGAGGCTGGTAAACTTTCCGTTCTTAAACTGCGATACACCGCCGTTGGTGGCGAACCAGAGCGTGCCGTCATGAGCTTCTAGCGTCTGCCAGACAGAGGAGCCGGCCAAACCGTCGCGTACGCTGAAATTGGTGAATTTACCGTCGCTGTAGCGGCTGAGACCATCGTCGGTTCCGATCCAGAGGGCGCCGTCACGGGAGCGCATAATGTCCTTGGAATTGTCGTTGGGTAGACCCTGTTTAGTGGTGTAAATTTCCACCCTGCCGTTGGGAAGAAGGTGGTTCACTCCCTTGCCGTTGGTTCCAAGCCAAACGCTATTGTCCCAGTCGATGAAGAGTCCCCGGATCGCGTTGCTGGATAATCCGTTGCGCGTGGTGTAGACCGTGAGTTTCCCCGCGTGCAGCCGTGCCAGTCCGCTGGTCTGGTGGCCGAACCAGAGGTCTCCGTGATGATCTTGAATGACTGCCCGGAAAAAGCCGGGCAGTCGCTTGTTCACCGCAGTCACGGCGCGAAACGGGATGTCGCGAAGCTGGTTGAGCCCGTCGTTTACGGTCCCAATCCATAAGTTCCCCTCGCGGTCTTCGAGCAGGGAGGCAATTTCATTGGAGGAAAGACCGTCCTGGGTCCCTAAACCCTCAACTTCACCGTTCGGGCTGACTCGCCGTATTCCTGATTGAACCGTTCCGACCCACAGGTATCCTTCGCGGTCCTTGTACAAAGTTTTGATCGGCTCACTCGCCAAGCCTCCGTCCCGGGTGTAGGTACTGAAGTGGCCGTCCTGGAAAACCAGCAGTCCATCCTGACTGCCGATCCATAAGCGATCTCCATCCGCCAGAAGAGCATTGATCGAATCGTTGGAACCGGCGCCGCTGACCGCAATGGCGCGGTCGTTCTGTAACAGAAAAAGGCCACGGCCGTAAGTTCCGACCCAGAGCCGATGGCGGGAATCCTCGGCAATAGCCTCAATCCGGTTGGAGGTGAGGCCGTTCTGCGCTGTGATCTGGGAAAGTTGACCGTCGCGATATCGAAAAAGGCCGGCTTCACTGGCAATCCAGACGGTTCCCAGATGGTCCTGATAGATTGCGCGCACCAGAGCGGCTTCCGTCTTGTTGGGCTGAAGCGCTATGGCTCGAACCTGGCCGTCCTTAAGATAAATCACCCGGGTATCGTTGGTTCCCAGCCAGATTCCGCCGTCACGATCTTCCAGCAGCGCGCGCACGGCGCTGAGTTGCAAACCCGGGGTGTGATACAGGTCCACGAGCGTGAACTGCGCGCCATCGAAGCGCGTTACGCCATCCTCCATGCCGAACCATAGATAGCCGTCCCGCGCCTCCATGATGCATTTGACGGCGTTCTGCGGCAGTCCCGATTGCGTTACCCAGGTGCGGAGGCCGTACTCGGAAAGTGGCCGCCCAGGCTCCAGAGCGAGCAATGCCGCTGTCGAGAACAGCACGCAACACGCGCAAAAAATCGTCCTGCAGAGGCCAAGCTTCATGTCGTTTCGCCTGCAACTGCTTTCACGTGGCCCGAGGAGCGAATCTATTCCTGCGCGTATTCACCGACAGCTGCGCCGTGTTATCGCTCTGGCCCTCAGCAACAGCCAAAATTGGAGAATATCGCGCCACGTTGAGGTGCAATGACACCGGTGCACCGACAGGCGGAGATACGCCCCTGTCTTTAGAAGATCGACAAAATGGCCCAGTGTGTCCGTAGGAAGGTCATATTGCAGCTCTCCAAAGCATTCGTCGACGATGACCTGGTCGCTCCATCGACGGTATTCGATTGAGAACTGTCGCTGGCCGTAGGAGACGCGAGTAACCGCGTGGTCGACGGGTATATCTGGGTGCCTCGCCCGACGGCTGAGGTGGAGGAGAGCTTGGACCGGACGGTAAGCCGCGCGACCCAATGGGCTAGCCATCAATTTTCTGACTACTTTACGCATATTGAATCTCTCCACGATCTATGGACCCGATTAACCATTGCCGGTAAATGCCTCTGCCACGTCACTCCGATAGAATCGATTGTACAAAAAACAGGGGACGGGCTACACAAAGCGAGGAGAATCGCTCGAATGAACCCTGCAGCCAGCGAGCGCCGTTCAACTTCTAACCGGAAAGTGCGCCAGAAATGCCTGAGCGCGCACGAGAGCACACTTCGGAGTTGCGGAATCCGCACGCAACTGTCGGCCGATGGAATCGAGATTCTGCTCTCAACGGCTTCGCAGAACGGAGACAATTCTCAAGGGGCGCAGAGACAATGTTCCAATCGCGCTTTACGATGTAATCTATGGACAATGCCTATATCAGTCTTTATCTGACGACGCAGCGAGCGTGGCGCACCGCGAGCCTCTGAGTGCAATCGTAAGGTCTCTGAAATGCGCTTGGGGAGCCTCAGCACGACCAACCGTGCCGCGCACTGAGAGCCGCGGCCTCCAAAATGCTCGGAATCAAGATTCGGGAAGCCCGGCACAACTGCATATCGTGTATCGAAAGCAACGCGGCCGCTTAGCGGCGGGGACTGGATGAAGCCAACAATTCAACAAGGCGAGAAGAGCGAAGAAATGCCAAAACTATCCATCATCGTGGCCACCCTCAATTCGAGCTCCACAATCAGGAGTTGCCTGGAGAGCATCAAGAGACAGACATTCTCCGATTACGAAATCGTCCTTCAGGACGGAGTGTCATCGGACGACACGCTCGCTCTGGTGGCCGAATTCGCAGCCTCGAATAAGGACATCGTAATCCGCGTGCTGCAGGAACGCGATAGCGGCGCCTACGACGCCATGAACAAGGCCATGGGCAGGGCAACAGGCGAGTGGATCTATTTCCTGGGAAGCGACGATGAGCTGTACGACCCGAACGGCCTGAGCAAGATGCTGGGGAGTCCCGAGGCGGCGGATGCCGATGTGCTCTATTCCAACGTCAAGATGATTGAACCGAATGGCGAGCTTCAGGATGCGATGGTCTACGACGGCCCATTCAACCTGAAAAAGCTCTTGAGAAGAAACATCGCCCACCAAGGCATGATTTATCGGCGCGCATTTGCGAAATCGGTGGGGGAATTCAATCTTCGGTACCGAATCCTGGCAGATTGGGATTACAATCTGCGTTGCTGGTCGCGAACAAAATTCAGGTACATCGATGTGATCCTTGCGGTCTTTCGGCTGGGCGGGTTGTCCGGCGGGTGCGGAGACGACCCCTACTTTGGCCAGGAAGTTGGACGCAACGCGATGGAGTATTTTGGATGGTCGATGTTCCATCCCTTGCTCAATTCGCGAAACTTTGCGGGACGTACCGGAATCGCCAAATTGCAGCTTTCAAAGTCGCGCGTGCACTTCGCGGTAGGAAAGGCGATCCGGGCGGCAATGAAGCTTGTCGATAAGCCCGTTGCCCCGCAATAGCGCGGCATCCGTCAGCCACTTGCCGCCAATGACTTTTCAATGGCTCGGGCAGAGTTGGCGTTCACGCGGCCAAACCGGCGCATTGCATAGTCCAGAACA
>CAZUCM010000142.1:0-7698 GCA_964619235.1 uncultured Terriglobales bacterium | reverse complement strand
GCTCACCTTGGAGTTGTCGAAGAAAGCCTGCAACACGGCGTCGATTTCCGCGATACTGCCGTCGGAATTCCCGGTCAGGGTGGCGCCATTCAAGGAAGTGTACTGGCCGGTGGCGCCGGTGATGGCCGGATTGATGGCCTGGTTGATCAGCCCGTTGAAGGCGCTGGCGTTGGCGGAATAGCTGTTGGCCGTTCCCAGTGCGGCGGTAACGCCAATGCCGCCGTTGCCGTTGTCGGCCTGGGTGCCGGTGGCGGCAGCCGTCTGGGTGAAGGTATTGATGGTGGTGATGGCGTTCAGCGTGCACTGCCCGGCAGTCGCCGAGGTGCCGGTGAACCAGGCATAGGCAAACGCACCGGGCACGGCCGCGACCGTCCAGGTAATGGTGCCGTTGCCGCTGCTGGTGGTCGCTACAGCGGAGGCATTGGAAACCTGGCTCACGCCGCCGTTGACGGTCATCTGCTCGCCCAGGGGGCTGCTCTTGAGAAACTGCGTGACCAAGCCGCCCGAAACCGTGCAGCGCTTCCATCCGTCGTAGGTGAGCGCCACCACGCGGCAGTAGTTGGAGCCGGCGGCGATCGCTCCGCCGGCGCTGACGGCGCCCGAGGGAGCGGCCGGTTGCGCCAGTCCCGAGGCGTTGCCCACCAGCAACCACTCCTCTTCGGCGATGAACATGGAGCGCAACAGGTTGTCGGCCTCGATGGCCAGCGCATTATCGAAGCCCTGCGCCTGCATGATGGCCTCTTCCGTGATCGAGTTTTCCAGCGAGAAACGCACGAAGGCCGCCATGCGGTTGTCGGTGGTCTGGTCGATCACCGAGCCGCGAATGCCTTCCGTGGTTCCGGGAAACTGGCGGCTGGGATTGATGGCAGTGATGATCTTCCAGTTCACCGCATTACCGCCGTTGGTATCGGTGAAGCGCGGCACCTTGTTGCGAATCGGGGTAATGACGGGGTACAGGGTTTTGGCGTAGGGCTCCAGGTTGTAGTTGACAACCCCGGTGCCGGTGCTGACACCCACCGTGGTGTTAACTTTTTCCAGAACGGCGTCGCTCTGGAGCTTCTTGAGCAGCTCCATGGTCTGCTGCGTGAGATTACCAGTCATACTCTTTCTTTCTCCTCTCAAGCTCTGTTTCGCCAGAGCGAAATTCTTAAGGTTGCAAGCACCAGGCACCGGGCGCCAAGCCGGACAGTGCCCCGTCTGGCTTCAGGCTTGGGAGCTGATGCTTGTTGCTTACTCCAACGCGATGGGTTGGCTCAGGCACTGCTTCAGCAGCGCCTGCGGATCGGCGGCACTCCCGGATTCGGGATTGTGGTTGGCGGCTTCGCCGTCTTGTTCCTTGGTGACGGCCTTGCCGGGACCGGAGGTCTTTCGCGGCAGCGGCTCCGCCAGGGTTTTTGTCATGACCGCGGTCAGGTTTTGCACGGCGCCGGCGAGGTCGGCGATTTGCCGGCCTTGTTCGACCACGGTGCGGGCCACAACATCGCTCTCGGCGCGCTTTTCCAGAGTTTCCGGTGCGGCAGCCGGCGCAGCGGCTTCGGCTTCGGCTGCCGGCACAGCAGCCGCCGCTTTCGCAATTTTGTCCGCGGTAAGCTCGGCGCCTTCCTCGGCTACGAGATCGGAAAGGATTTCCACCCCCGCTTCGATCCACGCCTTCAGGCCGGCGGGAATGGGTGAGTTGTCGCCTTCGGTTTCCGCTTCCTCGGCCAGAGAGCCGCGAAGCGCGTTTACTTGGGCCAGGAGATTGGCCAGATCGGCCGCATCGACCATCAACTTCTTCATGGTTCTATCCTCATTGTGGGTTTGAAACTTGCGCAGCTCCACCGAGCCATCGGCTTTGACGTATTCGAAGTGCGCTTCGGGATTGCAGGGATTGTCCACCAGGGAAATCTCGGTGGGTTTGGCGGTATAGCGTAAAAAGTCGCCATCCGGCCAAGGCTCGCCGACGTATTCGCCGCCGTGGGAGAAGCCGGTATAAACGCCCTCCTCGCACTTGGCCCAGGCGGTGTCGTCGACAATGCGCGCGCGCACCGCGATGGTCTTGTTGGGATCGTCGAAGACGATATCCAATACCTTGCCGACCGCCGAGTGGCAATGCATCTCGCGAACGTTGCCCAGCGACTTGCCCGACGTCGCCCGCGCAAATTCACCGGACCATTGCTCATAGTGCGGTTTGGTGGATTCGTAATCGCAGATCTCACCGTCCTTATCGGGAACTTCGGAGGTCACGACGCCATAAACCTCCCGCTGGGCGGCATCGACTTTGATCAGGCGCACGAATTTCGTGAAAGTTGACATGAGCAGCTCCGTGGAGAGTGGTTAGAGCAGGTCAGGAACCGGTACATCGATTCCCGGAACGGATGTCACCGTGAGCGCGCCCGGCGCACCGGGCGAGCCGAAGGGTCTGTGTATTTTCCGCGCCTCCCGTCCCGCTTCTCGGGGCAAGGCAGAGGGTTGCGAGGTGGAACCACGCCAATGTAGAGCATCTCCGTGCATAGGCAGCACGGATGGTATAGCGGTCCCATTTGACCGTTCGAGAATGGCTGGTCAATGGGAATCTGCCCGTCACTGGCAGCGAGATCGCAGATATCCTCGTCTTCGGGCTCATGCGCAGGGCACAGCACACTGGCATGCATGTCGAAGCCGACCTGTAGCGCTCCGCTGCGAAAGCCGTAGGAATAGGCCTGTGCAAGCTCCGTTAAGGCAATCGACCCGGCGCGACTCTGGTTAAAGAGCGTCCGGCCGTCCTGACCGGCCATGGCCTCGATTTCAGCGGCCAACTCGTCAACACTCTTGCACTCGACCAGCGCATCGATAATCATCGCCTTCAATGCCGCGCGCGTCGACTCCGTGATAGCCCGTGTGGGGTCGGGGTCTGGAATCAGTACACCATTCACCCGCATTCTCCCGACCATTTCGGCGGCACGATCCCGCGCCCAGGCGAAATCGTCGTTGGTCGGGTTGCAGGTCTGCGGCGGCGGCAGAACCTCAGATGGCGGCAGATCCACAGACGGATTCTCCGTCCATTTCCGCCACCAGGAACGCACGCGTTCAAAAGCAGCGGTGATCGCCTCTTGCAGGGCATTCTCGATAACCGTGATCAGACCATCCCAATTGAGCGTCAGGCGGCCGGCTACCTCGCTTGCCAGTTCCTGCGCTTTCTCCGCCCAATCGTTTTTCTGCAGCTTTCCGGCCTCCCGCGCAGGCATTTGTGCGAGCGCGGCCGGATAGTACTTCCTGATTTCCCCGGCAGTGATCCTGGCTTGTTCCTTGAAGAATGCCGTCAGTTCCGCGGTCAGACGGGGCAGCGCATCAAGCTCGCGAACCTCGATTCCGGGGGTGGTGCTCAAAACGGCTTTTTTTTTACGAAGCTTGCGCGCCTGGAATGTGTCATGCGCCTCATCGTCCGCGCCGGGGAGGGTCAGGTCGTCACCGTTGTCGTGTGGCTCCATACCCAGGCGCTCCCGAGCTTCATTGGGGGTGATGATGCCCTGGGTCACCAGCAACGCCGCGATCTCGGCCTGGTCCTGCGGATCTTCCGCCTTTTCGTCCTGCCAGGCAAACTCCAGATCGGTAATGCCGAAGTATTTGCGAACGATGAAATTGAACAGATCCGCGAAATACACCTGCAAGGGTTGCAGACCCTCTTCCAGCGACTGCTGTTTGGCGGTTTGCGCGGTGGCGCGGTTCATCTCGCGAATAAATGGTTGCGGGCTGATGCTGAAGGCAAAGCAGACCACGCGTGCCAGCCACTCGTCCAGTTCGGCCTTCAGGTCGGGTTCTTTCAGCAGTTGCAGTTTGCCGTCGGGACCAAGGAAGATTTTGCGCCGGTTGTGCAGATTGCCCGACAGATAGGCGTCGAAGACCTGCTGGTATTCCGTAATCTGGTCCGGGGTCCAGGTGTCAGGCACTCCCAGATAAGCGTCGGGCACAGTGCCGTCGGTATAGTAGGCCAGCTGCGACATCTGGCGGCGCAGTCCGAGGTTGCCGCTCATCACCACCTGCTCGACCGGACTGAAACCGTAAAGCTTGTGCGTGCGGCGGTTGCGCGGACGGTAGATCAACTCGTCGGCCGTCAGGTTGGCCGCGACCACGCCCTTGATGATCTGCTGATAAGCCGTAAGCGGCGGCGCCGGCGTGAAGCCGGTGGCTTCATCGATAACCGGAAAGATGGTGGCTCCATCGATGACCAGCAACTTTTGGAGTTCGCCGCCGCGTGTGCGGACCGGTTCGATCGCCGGCGCGTCGATCACCAGCAGATCCTCCGCCAGCGGACGCATCCACTCGATCAAAGAATGCTCGCCGTCCGGCGACTCGAAGAAGTCCTTAAGCATGGCGACATCGTCTGCCATCCCCGGTCTCCCGTTTCCCGCCGAGGCGCCCTTGCGAGGGACAGGTAACGGGAGACGGGAGACGGTTCTGATGGTCCACGGCACCTTCGCCAATTGGTCTTTGCGGGTCTCAATCACCGTGCGCAACAGATCGTAGTTATCGGCCAGCGCCCGCAATTGCGCGAACGTGGTGGTCTCGCCCGAGCGGGGAATGTAATTGATGTTCTGCCCGACCGGAAAGTCGAAGCGGCGTACCGGAGTATCCGGCGGCGCCACCTGCGGCAGCGGCGGCAGCGCCGAAAACCACGCGCTCATGCCCGCCTCCCAGGCCGCCCGCAGCGTGCCAGAGACGCGCGCCACTACGCCGGGAGCGATCAGGTTGTCAATTGCTCGTTGCTCGCTCATGAGGTATTTACTCTTCATCGCAGACGACGCGGAGGAATTTTAAACTTGTGATTTCTGAATGCAGCTTCGCTCTCTGTTTGACGAAGACATAATCCTTGGTGGCGCTAATGGCGTTGAGATGGACGAGACCTATATTGGCGGTCGTCGGCGCGCCCATCGTCCCGGTCGGCCTTCGGCTGGGAGTCCAGCACAGACATGCGGTAGGAGCCGTCGAGCGCAAGGGGGCGAGTGCTGGCTTTCGTCGCCAATGACGCCAGCCGCAAGACACTTCACGGTATCGCTCAAGAGCGCATCCTTTCCGAAACCACGGTGTTCACCGCTGAATGGAGCGGCTATGTGGGGCTTGATAAAGTCGGCTTCCCGCATCGTCGAATCAACCATGCATCGAAGGTCTAAGTTGTTGGCGACATTCACACCGATACGATAGAAGGATGCTGGAGCATCGTAAAACGAGGTATCGGTGGTGTGTACGATGCCTTGAGCCAAAAGTATCTACAGAGCTACCTGGATGAGCATTCGTTCCGCTATAACCGCCGGGATGATGGAACGCCGATGTTTAAATTGATGTTCGGACGCGTATCAGAAAATTATGGCAACAGGGCATCAGATAAGTGTCTAAAATACAATATGTTGGGGTAGGGTCCTAAAGACTACCATTACCGCACCCCTGTTTACGTCCATGTGGTATAATCCATTTCGGAAATCTTCTGAAATTACTAGAGCCCGCTTAGGGGGCGGGCTCCGTGAAAAACATTAGATTTCTGGGTGACTATAGGGCACTAACCACACTTCCAATAGTACGTGTCCTTTAGTTTCCCGTCAATAGATTTTTGATTCCTGTACCGGCGTGGTACAGAGGCCCCTCTGTGGCCGGTGCTGAACACACCGGCCACAGAGTTACCATTCACCCTTTGCCGTTTCGGGGCGTAATCCCCGAACAAGGAAACGAACAATGGAAAAAGGTGAAACCGTTCACCAACCCGGTACCGTATTCGCAAAGTCCATCACGCTAAAGAACGGACGCGTGATCTACGCTGAGAATTACGGCCTGCGAGCCTTCTGTTTTAGGCCCCGCCCGAAAACAAACAAGCGGTAGCAACCAAGGATGGGCGCGCCGAAACGCGCCCATCTTGCCGCTAATCAAGAAAGCCAATACCCAACAACTGCGCCAATCCATCCAGCTGCGATTTTCTTGATTCCCTCGTCAATATTGTGGTGTATGAAATTCGGGGAGACAAGCACACAAATCCCTGCCCCAAGCAGCACCACAGAGACGAAGACCTGCATCCATACGCGAACCTTTTGCTGTGTTGTGACGACGGTGCCGGATTCATCGGTTTTTGTGGCAATCACTTTCGTCGCCATCTTAATTATCCCCTCATCGTGTGCATCGCGTTCGTGATGCGACGCCCAAAATAAGGCGACAACCAAAATGACAAGTTCAAGTGAGCGTCTAGCCTAGCCTCCAGCTTCTGCTTGATGGAATGTGCTAAAAAAAATATGACCAACGAGCATATTCCATACACGGCTGGAAACGAATTCGATAGGCGTGTTTGCCCCGTTAAACGGTCAAACACCCCCGCAAGCTTCCCCCCGACATATCCGCAAGCCAAAACGACCAGCAGAAATTGCAAGGTTTTTGCGATTCTCCGACCGGCAGCTGTCGTAAAAACCTGCTGCTGGGGGGCAATCACATAATCCGGCGTCTCGTGCTTGGCTGGCCTCGATGGCTTCGACGTCACGATTCTGACAGCCTCTCGAATGTGTGTAAACATCGGACTACCCTCTTCACGTCTCCGTTATCGGGATGATACGGCTGCGGGTCTGGGAGACGGAGTTGCCACCTTATGAACCAGCGCAATAAATTCCTCGCGCGTCAGTTCCTTTTTTATCGGCTTTTTCTGCACTGCTACTTTACGCATGCTGCCCCTTGGCGTCCCCGCCCAAGACGTGGGCCCGTAAGGCGAAATACTTGGGCAAGTCCAGCTTAGCGTCAATCAGCACCGAATGAAGAACGTCAAAGCCAACCGTGCCGTCTTCGCCTGGGCATTTCGGCACGAAAATCGAATCGGCCTCCGGTCGCTCCACGCTCTCCATCAGCCAATTGTGCTCATCCTGATAAGCCACCTTGTACGCCCACCGAACAAGAATCCCCTTGAGCACCTCCGGAGAAACCTTCATTTGCGTCATCGTCGAATCGGTAGTACGCCTTTAGCCGATACACGATTTAGCCGGTGGTCGCCATAATATTATCCACAACCTCATGTAGATGCAGCATTTACGGCGCGCGATGCACCGAAAGCTGTGTCCTGCTCTCGCTTAGCTATGGGGCTCGGCCTTTGCGCCGCATACTACACCAAGGCACACGCTCACGCCAAGGAGTTTAACAGTGATCTCTAAGATTCTCCTTAGAGTACCATTAAATTCTTGTAAAGTTGCTCCGAATTGGGAATTTCCTTTTCCCGTTTCGGGACAGAATGCTTTACTTGTTCTGAAGGGAGACTTGCCTCAGAAATTACAAGTCGCAAGTTTTTCCAGCCTTGCTCCGTAGTGAATATCTAAGTTATCTGACCCAACCAGAACCCCACGATTCCCCCGCTTCTGTGCTGCAGCCAGATCGACGCTTGCGACATCATGTCGCACATGTCGTCGTGGGCGGCATTGGGGAAGGTGGTGAGTTGTTGAATCAGCGGCTCGGTCCAGGCGGCATTGCGATCCACGTACCAGTCGCCGGCCTCCCACTCGGGAGCGGCGGCCATGAAGCGCGCCTGCTTGCCGCCTCGGGGATCAACGGCAATCACCCTGGAAACGTTGAGTTTCAACCGCTCAATGACCGCAGGACCATTGGCCTTGTCTTCCACCAAAATGACGTTGATCCGGCGGCCCTGGCCTTCGCGGCGAATCTGGGTCTCGGTGGCGCTCATGCCCAGGTGCGCGTTAACCACATTCAGCAGATAGCGTTTGC
>CAZUCM010000141.1:0-7738 GCA_964619235.1 uncultured Terriglobales bacterium | reverse complement strand
TTGCCCAGACGGTGACCATCGCACCCGGCATTCCAGCCAGTGTGGAGGCGAAGTTGAGCGTCGCGGGAGCCGCGACCGAGGTCGAGGTAACCGCCCAGTCGGAAGTGCAGGTGGAAGTGGAGAGCTCGGCGCTTTCCCAGGTGGTCGATGCACAACGCGTAGCCGAACTGCCCTCGCTTACGCGTGATCCATACGATTTTGTGCAGACTTTGGGTAACGTGCAGCAAGATACCTCCGGTGGAACCGGGCGCGACTACATTGAGCGCGGCGCCGGCGTAAGCATCGGCGGGCAGCGCTCCTCGGGCGTCGACATTCTGCTGGACGGTATGGAAAATGTCGATGAGTACACCACCCAGGTGGGACAACCCATCCCCCAGGATGCGGTAGACACATTCTCGGTAACCACGAGCAACTTCTCTGCCGAGTATGGTCGCGCCTCCGGCGGCATTCTCAACGTGGTGACGAAATCCGGATCGAACAAGTTTCACGGCAGCTTGTATGAGTTCAACCGGCTCTCCGCATTGACCGCCAATGACGCGGAAGATAATGCCTTGGGCAATCCGAAGGCAATCTATACACGGAATCAGTTTGGCTACTCCGTGGGCGGCCCGGTGATCAAGGACAAGTTGTTTTTCTTCAGTAGTACCGAATGGTTGCGTGTGCGTAGCGAGGCCAATGTCCAGGCAGTGATTCTGGATCCCAGCTTCATATCCACGACCGCAGCCAATACTCAAGCGTTCTTCGCGAAACAGACCCTGCGACCGGGACTGACCTGCAATCAGGGCTTAAGTGCGACATTACAAACGGCTGCGGGACCCATTCAGTGCCAACAACAGCCCACTGGGGGTTACGGCGGTGACGGTGCCTTCGATCTCGTCACGTATCAGGCACCCTCAGACTCCGGCGGCGGTTCACCACAGAATACCTATAACACCGTCAACAAGGTGGATTATCGCCTGTCGGACAAGACCACGTTAACTGGACGATATGCGTTATTCAGCCAGGACGAGTTTGCCGGCGTGGAGAACAACAGCCCCTACGAGGGCTTCGATACTCCGCAGACGGAGTTCTACAACAACGCGATGTTTGCCGTATCCCACATTTGGAGCACGCAGCTGATCAGCGATACAAGAATGCAGTTCAACCGGCTGAATCAGCAACAGCCCCTCGCAGCAACTCAATCGGTACAGCCGACGCTGTATATGAATTCCGAAGCCGCCGCCACGATTCATGGGACCGACATCGTATTCCCCGGGTATGCGGCCACCACTCCCGGCAACACGATCCCCTTTGGCGGCCCGCAGAACGTCTTTGAACTGACGCATGCCTTCAGTTGGAGCAAAGATAAACACGACCTGCACTTCGGTGGCGAGTACCTTTATACGCGCGACAATCGTACCTTTGGTGCCTACGAGAACGCCATTGAGGGACTGAACGGCGACGGAACCACGGCCGATCTGGCTGCGCTGCAGAGTGGGACCCTCGGGTGGTTCCAGGTGGTCATCGATCCCCAGGGCAAGTTCCCCTGCATCCGGAATGCTGCAGGTACGCCGGTACAAACACCTGCATGCACGGTCAACCTGCCGACAACGCAGCCCAGCTTCTCACGTAGCGATCGCTACAATGACGGAGCGTTTTACTTACAGGACAACTATAAGGCCATGCGGCGGCTCACTCTCAATATGGGACTGCGCTGGGAGTATTACGGTGTGCAGCACGACAGCAATCCCGCGCTGGATTCGAACTTCGTGTTCGGCAACGGCAACAGCATTTTCAGCGCGATTCGCAACGGCCAGGTGTACACGGTGGCCGCGACCCCGTCTAGCCCGGCCAGCCCGGTCGGCGGTTTGTGGAAACCGCAGTACCACAACTTCGCCCCGCGCCTTGGTTTTGCCTGGGACGTCTTTGGCGACGGCAAAACCTCGCTGCGCGGCGGCTACGGCTTGGCTTACGAACGGAACTTTGGCAACGTCACCTTCAACGTGATCCAGAACCCACCCGCTCAGTTTAACTATACGGTCACCGGTTCCTCTGCGGGATTGATCACGAATAGTAACCTGGGGCCGTTTTCAGGCACAGGCACGTTGGCTCTCTCGCCTCCGAGCCTTCGCTATGTCCGGCAGGACATTCCAACGGCCTACACCAATATGTGGAACTTGTCCATTCAGCACCAACTGCGCCCCAATACGCTGCTATCGGTTGAATACAGCGGCGCGCACGGCGTGCACCTGTATTCCATCGAGAATCTGAACCAGAAAGGCTTCGGCAATAACTACCTGGGTACAGATCCGGCGGTAAACCCCAGCGATCGCTTGAACGAGCAGTATGGGAATATGAATACGCGCGGTGCGAACGGCTTCTCGTACTATGAGGGGCTGAACACCAACCTTACCGCCACCAACCTGCTGCACCAAGGCCTGGATATTGTCGCCAATTGGACCTGGTCGCACTCGATCGACAACCTGAGCTCCACCTTCAGCGAAACTCCGCAAACCGAAAATCTCGGTCTTCTGGATCCCTTCCAGCCGGCGCTCGACAAGGGCGATTCCGACTTCGACGCCCGTCAGCGCATTGCTTTGAGCGCCGTATGGACTCTACCCTATGCGAAGGACACGAAGGGGCTGATGAACCGGATTCTGGATGGCTGGGTTCTGACGCCGATGCTGAACGCGCGGACGGGCAATCCGTTTACGCTGTTCGATAGCTCTCTGTGGAACGGAGCGGATACCGTATTTGCCCGCTACACTCCCAGCGGGCCGATGAACTTGACTACCAGCACGAATACGCCGGCAACCGGCACCTATGGTGGACCCAATACATACCAGTATATGAATCTTCCCATTGGGAATGCCACTCTTAATAACCTGGGAATATCGGGGGAATTGCCGAGTTGTACGCTGACGACGAATTCCGCCGGTGACGCAGTATCTACCGGCCAGAATTGCACATGGCCTGCGGGCATGACCCACCGCAACGCCTTCCGCGCGCCCGGGTGGTACAACATCAACATGGGCATTTCGAAGAACTTTAAGCTGACGGAACAATTCAAGATGGAGTTCCGCACAGAGTTCTTCAACCTGTTGAATCACTCGAACTACTACGTTCAAAGCGGCTCGACCAACGATTGGGGCGACTATTCCTCTCCAACGCCTCCTGCCGTTGCTCCCTCCTCATTTGAGGTGCAAGGGAAGCGCGGGGTGAATCCAGCCACGGCGGTTGGTGTTCCTGCTGAACGCAGGTTCATCCAGTTCGGACTGAGATTAATGTTTTAACAGGAGGTCCTTCTGGACCCCGGGGGAGCCGCAAGGCTCCCCCTTTTTTAATTTGCCGATTTCCCCTTGCAAAGAATTGGAAATAGAGGGTACTATCAAGGGGTGTTCTCCGAATGCCGCACGCCCCGTGCGGCGATTCCGTGCGCGAGGGTTCCCGCGCCGACAGACGCAAGATTAGTTCAGCAGACTTCCAGCCGCATCGGATCGTTGTAGGTCATGTTGTGCTAGACCAAAGCCGCCGAGTGGGGTATGGGGCGGCGTATTTCAGGCCCGCGGGCGTTGCCTGGGACTGTACCGGGCAGCAATGATCAAACGTTAGGCATACACCAAGAATTCCAATTTGTGTTCAAGAGAAATCTATGATGATCGGACCGAACCAGCCCTCCTCAGGAGGCGGTGGACGGGGCCGCGGACGTCAAGGACGCCGGCCCAATAGTCAGGGGGGAAAGCGCGGCTCCCCGAAACAGAATTCCCAGAACCGGCAGAACCGCACCGGCGGCGGTATTTATTCGGCTCCTATGGACCATAGCTACCGGGCCGCCATGCAGGGCAACGGCAACCAGCGCGGCCGCAATCAACGCGGCGGCATCGGCACGCAATATCTGCAGCCGGAGCCTGAGCCCCTGCCCAACACCGCGGAATCGGAAGCCGCGGCAACCCGCATCTTCGCCTTTGTCGACGACCTTTTCTTCCTGGCCAAGATCACCGAAACTGCGCGCAAGCTCAACGTGAAGGTCGAGTTCGTAAAGACCGAAAAGGAAATAATGGAGCGCATCGGCGAGAATGGCGAGCAGAAGCCGTCGCTGATTATCTTCGACCTTAACAACTCCGGCGCCAAGCCGTTGGCCATGATTCCGCGGCTGAAGACGAAGCTGAAGAAGAAGACCGCGCTTATCGGATTTTTGTCCCACGTACAAGGCGATCTGAAGATGAAAGCGATGGACGCCGGCTGCGATATGGTGCTGCCGCGCTCGTCGTTCTCCCAGAACCTGCCGCAACTGCTGCGCCGCCATGGAGCCCCGGATGAGCTCCCCGAGACTTCGCCGGTGGCGGTTCCGGAATAATTTCTCCGCAGAGGACGCGGAGGGCGCAGAGGGAAAAAAGAATCAATTCTGCCGCAGAGCAACGCTCACAAACGCAGATCAAAAGAAAACCGGGGCAGTTTTGACTTTTCCGGAATACGTTGTCACTGCCTGCTATGGCGTGAAGGCTGTCGGCTTGTCACCTGTGGCTGTAATCTGCGGCTATCCGCATTGATCCTCGGCGGCATTCTTTTCTTTCCGCTGTGTCCTCGATGGGGAAGTTCTATCCTGGCGGCCAGCGCAGAATGCGTCCTCCCAACAAGTGCAAGTGCAGATGAAAGACGGACTGGCCTGAGTTGGGGCCCACGTTGTACACCGTGCGGTAGCCATCCTCGATGCCGCGTTCGCGGGCAATCTGGGCCGCTACCAGGTGGCACCGGCCGATCACCTCGGCATCTTCAGGCGCGGCATTCTTGAGATCGACAATATGCCGTTTGGGAATGATGAGGACGTGCGTCGGCGCCTGCGGCTTGATGTCTTCAAAGACGAATACCTGGTCGTCTTCATAAACCTTGCGCGCCGGCACCTTGCCGGTAATTACGTCACAAAACAGGCAGCTCATAAAATCATCTCCCGCCTTCATTCAGTCCAAGCGCACCAAAAATGCCGCCCCCTGTGCGGGCCGGGTTTGGCGCAACAAGGTTTCGGCGCGGCTCTTTTCGTCGTTCTTCACCTTGACCCGCAGCCACTCGCCGGTGTCCCCGGTGAACTGCAGCACGTTAGCGCTGTTCTGGTTCTTTTCCAGCTTTTCCTTCAGTTTGGCGGCCTCTTTTTTGCTGTCGAAGGCGCCAATCTGGACGCACCAGCGCCCGCCTTTATCAATAGCGGCCGGCGCGTGCATCACTTCCAGTTTGACTTCCGCGATGCCCGCCCGCCATACGTCAACTTGTTTGGCGGCGGCGGGCGACAGATCGATCATACGTCCTTCGATGAACGGGCCCCGGTCGGTGATGCGCACCATGGCGGAATGGCCCGTCTGCAAATTCGTAATTCGGGCCACACTGTTAAGAGGCAAGGTGCGGTGAGCCGCCGTCAGCGCCTTCCCGTCGTACACTTCACCGTTGGCCGTGCGCCGATTCTGGTGGGACGGTCCGTACCAGCTGGCGATGCCGGTTTCGACATAGAGCGGCTTCTCTTCACGCGGAACTGCAACCGGTGGAGGCGCGGGCGGGCTTTCGGAAATCTCCGGCGGTGGAGGCACTACGACCTGTGAGGTCTTGCGGTGGCCGCAGGCGCACAGCAGGCACAGAGCCGAGAACGTGGCCAACCGCGGCAGGCGCCTGAAGAGCCGGGAATCGTTCGCAGGGATCAAGGTGTCCTTTTTCTCGCGCTGAGACGCGGAATCTCGCGCAGCGGCGCAGAGACGCCGGGAACCGGAACGGCAAACGCCCAAGCCATTTTCAGATACCCCCCTTCAGTTTCCGGGTTCTACCGCACAGGGTCAATCGATTGTGTTCCACGCGCATCTTGGCAGTAACGGGGGAGGAGAACGTTCCACGCTACACAACCGCGGGCGAAAAGCGTGCAACGCGAAGCGTAGAACGGGGAACGCCCCGTTCCGCTCACTGCCGAATGGCGCTGCTGGGGCGGCATTTCGATCCATTAAAGTTTTCCCGGTTCGCTTCGGAAAGGCTTCGGCGTCTAATCGACATGTCACGGAGACGTGTGACCGGAGTCACGCATGTGTGTACATCGTGCAGGGCGCCGGCCGGTTGTGAAATGAGTGGTTTTTGAGGGAGCTACGAGATATGCGCAGACCCGTCAAATATTTTGAGAAGGCGCTGACCTATGTCGCCTCCGCGCTTTGGTTCGTGTTTGAGCGGCTGAACCGGATTCATCCCAGTCCGTCGTTCACGCCCCGCTGGAGCGACAAGCCGCTGTTGAAGTCCTGGCAAAAGGAGAAGCCGCCACTGGGCTGGCCGCGGGAAACCGATTCGCTTTGCCCGCGGTGCGTGCCGGAGATTCGCCGCCAGGTGCTGGACGGCAAAGTGCCGGCGGATATCTTCCGTGAGACTCCGGTTCCGGGGCAGATCAAGGCCCAGGTGATTGAGCGGGACGGAAAGATCCTGATGGTCAAGGACTGCCCGCAGCACGGCCACTTCGAGGATGTGATGGCGGTGGACACCGCATTTTTCCGCCACCTGGAAGAAGTATTTCCAGGGCGCGATATCCGCGCGCACAACGACGAGAAGCTGCACCGGCACGGTTCCTCCACCATTACCCACGGACGCGGATCGGTACTGACCGTGGATTTGACCAACCGTTGCAACATGATGTGCGATCCCTGCTTCATGGATGCCAACCAGGTGGGATTCGTGCACGAACTTTCGTGGGAAGACATCAAGAAGCTGCTGGATAACGCCATTTCGATCAAGCCGCGGCGGCAGATGTCGGTACAGTTTTCCGGAGGCGAACCCACCATGTCGCCCCATTTTCTTGAGGCGGTGCGTTATGCGCGCACGGTGGGCTACAACAGCGTACAGGCTGCAACCAACGGCATCGTATTCGCGAAATCCAAAGAGTTTTGCCGGCAAGCGGCGGAGGCGGGATTGCGCTATGCCTATCTGCAGTTCGACGGCGTCGGCAATGCCGCCAACTCCCACCGCAACGTGGGTAATTTGTTCGACGTAAAGCTGCAGGCCATCGAGAACCTGAATGCGGCAGGGGTCGAGGTGGTGCCGGTCACCACCATCGTGAACGGGATCAACAACGAGCAGGTGGGACGCATTATTCAGTTTGCGCTGGATAATCCAAAGCTGATCAATTTCTGCTCCTTCCAGCCGGTTTCGTTTACCGGCAGGGACGAGGCGATTACCGACGAGCGGCGCACGGCACAGCGCTATACGCTTTCCCATCTGGCGCATGACGTCAAAAGCCAGGTTGGACTCGGTGAGCCGGCCCGTGACTGGTTCCCCATCAGCTTCATGAGCACCTTCAGCGACTGGGCCGACCTGGTTCATGGTCCGAATGCCGATTGGGGTCAACTGAGCTGCGGCTGCCATCCCAACTGCGGCGTCGGCTTTGCCCTTATCGTCGACAAGGAAACCAAGGAGGCGGCGCCCTTCGGCGCCCTGCTGAATCTGGACCAGCTGGCAAAGGACATTGCCAAGATCAACGATGCGGCGCGCGGTAAGTTCCTGTCCACGCTGGGCATGGCCCTGGCCACGATGCGCAATTTCGATCCTTTCCAGACGCCCACCTACTTTACGCTGTTCGATCTGTTGCTGAAGTTCGACAAGACCTTCGGTGTAACCAAAAAGGCGCGCACCGGCGGCTACGGCAGCGTGAGCGGCGAGCACCGGCTGGACGATATCGAAAAGCGCCGTAAGGACCGTTGGAACGTTTTGTTCATCGCCGGCATGTGGTTCCAGGATCTGTTCAATT
>CAZUCM010000140.1:0-7747 GCA_964619235.1 uncultured Terriglobales bacterium | reverse complement strand
ATGCCGCTTTGCTCAATTACGCAATGACTCAATTGTCCGATTTCTCAATCTTGCCCCTTGACTTTCCCGCGGCGGGGCGATATTTCTATTTGCTTTCGGCAAATCAATGCACGCGCGTATTCTGGAGCATCAGGCGTGAGGAAGGGTTTTCGTGAAGGTCAGGGTATTCTTCCACGATAAATGTTTTGATGGAGCATCTTCGGCTGCGCTGTTTTCGCGTTTCTACCGCGAACGTATCCGGGCCGATGTGGACTTCCAATTTACCGGTCTGGTGCATCGTGCCGGCGCGTTGTTCGATGAAAGCCAGTTTGACGGCGAAGAAAACGCGGTGGTCGATTTCAAGTATTCGCCGTCCCCGAAAATTACGTGGTGGTTCGATCATCACGAGAGTGCATTTCTGACGCCGGCGGACGCGGAACACTACGAGCGGTCGTTGAGCAATAAGAAGTTCTACGACCCTGATTTCAAAAGCTGCACCAAGTTTCTGGCGACGATCACCGAGCAGCGCTTCGGCTTTGATCCCAAACCGGTGGCGGAACTGATCGAGTGGGCGGATATCATTGACGGCGCGGCCTACAAAGATGCCCAGACGGCGGTCGAAGCCGCTCATCCCGCAATGCGGCTCACCATGGTGATTGAAACCGCCCCGAGTGCGGAGTTCGTAACCCGCCTGATCGGGCTGCTGGCCAGCAAACCACTGGCGGAAATTGTCGAGAGTCCATGGATCGCGGAACGGATTCCGGCGTTGCTGGAACGCCACTGGAAATCGGTCGAGTTGTTGCGCGGACGGTGCGAATCCAAGGACGGAACCGTGTTCTTCGATATCACCGACCAGGAACTGGAGGGTTACAACAAGTTCATCCCGTATTATTTGCATCCCGAATGCACATACACGGTCGGACTCAGCCGGAGCAGCTTCCGCAATAAAGTGGCGGTGGGCTCCAATCCCTGGGCGCCGGAGGTTCCGACGGTAAATCTGGCCAAGATATGCGAACGCTATGGCGGCGGCGGACACGCCCGGGTGGGAGCCATTTCGTTCGATCCCGCCCATAAGGAAGAGGCTCGCCGGGCGGCCGCCGAGATTGTAGCCGAATTACGCCGGGCCGGCCGCTAAGGCGTTTCCCCGGTTGTTGTAAACTTAAGGCAAATTCGGGTCCCTGTAGCTCAGATGGATAGAGCGACCGCCTCCTAAGCGGTAGGCCGGCAGTTCGAATCTGCCCAGGGACGCCAGCCTCTTTTCGTCCATTGTTTCCAAAAGCTTTAGTACCCCAGGTAGCACGTTCGTAACTGGACAGTGGAAGGTAGCGCTTCGCATCGCCGTCTTCAGCGTTTACTATGAGGCGGAACTATTAACTATATGGGCTTTATACAGCAAATAGCGGCGAGAACTGCGGTAGGCATACGCAAAGAAGAGCGTACCTCGGTGCGCACCCCTCTGGAACTGCGCCGGTTTGGGCACGCTCGATGGGAATATCGTGGCGTCTCCACGGATGTTTGCCCCGCAGGATTGGGCGTAGACGTGGGGGCCAGCCTCACGGTCGGCGAGGTCGTCGAATTGCGTTTTCTCGATTCCGATTCGCAGACTTGCCATCGCGTGCGCGTGGTGTACCGCAACAACCAGCATCACTATGGGGTCAAGTTTCTGGACGGGCACTAGAAAAGCTCACAGTTTACGGTTCACAGCTTTCAGCCAAACCAAAGCAGCGCTGACCGGCTGACCCAGCTGGATTTTCCCAGCATTCCTGCCGCATCAATTCAATCAGGGTGAAGCAATGTCTACAGCGATTCGCCAGGCCCAGGCTGCGATGTTTAGCTGCAGACTGTAAACTGTAAGCCGTGAGCCGGGGGTGACGGAATCCAGCTTGGTTCTTGCAACCCTGTTTCCGCATCCATTCAATCAGGATGAAGCAGCCGTTTACAGCGTCTGGCGAGGTCAAAGCGGCGATGTTGGGCTGCAAACTGTAAACTGTAAACTGATTTCATAGGAGGCATTTCCCTTGGCTCATATGCATGGTTCGGCGGGAACTCCGCAAGGTCCACAGCCAATTCCCGGCGTGGAGGCGATCATAGCCGTCGGAAGCGGCAAGGGAGGCGTCGGCAAGACCACCATTGCGGTAAATCTGGCGATTGCCCTGAGGCAACTGGGGCACAAGGTCGGTTTGCTGGATGCCGATGTATACGGCCCCAACGTGCCGCTGATGATGGGCGCCAGCGCCACTCCGCGGGTAGTGGGCGAGAACCGCATCGAGCCATTGGAGAAGCACGGCGTCAAAGTGATATCAGTGGGCTTCCTCAATCCTGGCGACAAGCCGCTGATCTGGCGCGGCCCCATGTTGCATTCGCTGATCAAACAGTTTCTTGAACAGGTGCAATGGGGGGAACTGGATTACCTGGTGGTGGATTTACCTCCCGGCACCGGAGATGTTGCGATTTCCCTGATCCAGACCGTGCCCTTGACCGGATCCATCGTGGTTTCCACGCCGTCGGATGTCTCTCTGCAGGACGCGCGCAAGGCTATTGAGATGTTTCGACAGGTAAAGGTGGACATCCTGGGGCTGGTCGAGAATATGAGCTCTTTCCATTGTCCTCATTGCCATAAGGAAGTCGATATTTTTTCGAAGGGCGGCGGCGAACGCACGGCCCGGCAATTTAATGTGCCTTTTCTAGGCGCCATCGAATTGGATCCGGAAGTGCGACAGCGGGGAGATTCCGGCAACCCCGTGGCGCTGGAAGGCGAATCCTCCGAACACGCCAAGGCTTTTTTTGAATTCGCCCGCAGGGCAATCGTCCGCACCGCGGAAGTGAAGGCCGCAACGGAAAGTGTGATTGAAATTCAGTAGTCAGGAGTCAGTAGCCAGGAGTAAGGAGTTGGGACTGCAGGAATTGCCCCGTTCGTGCATGAAACTTGAGGCTGGAGAAGTTGAAACTTGCTTTAACTGGTAAACCTTCCTACAATTCCAGTAGTGGCCGGGAATCTGTAACCCTGATATAACTTTTTGTATCTAAAACACTTAGATAAATTCTGATTCTGTGGGTGCCATGTCGGATTCGTCCCAAATCGGGTCACGCGAACGCGAGATCCTAACCGCGATCGTGGAGACGTTTATTGCCACCGGAGAACCGGTGGGGTCGCGTACTCTCGCGCGTCACAGCCGCGAAAGTCTGAGTCCGGCAACGGTTCGAAACGTAATGGCCGATTTGTCCGAAGCCGGTTTCCTGGAACAGCCGCACACCTCGGCCGGGCGGGTGCCGACGGCGATGGCCTTGCGCTATTACGTGGACCGGCTTACGGGGCAGGCGCGCTTGTCCGTCGAGGATGAGGACATGATTCGTAATTCTTTGCGGGGGATTACGGAGGTCCAGGAGTTCATGGAGCGCACCTCGCATGTGCTTTCGCTGGTGTCGAGCAGCGTGGGGGTGGCAGTGGCCACGACGGGTCCGAGAAATGCCCTGGATCATCTGTATTTCTCCCGTCTTAGCGAACGCAAGGTTTTGGCCGTGGTAGTGACCAAGGCGGGCCTGGTGCATGACCGGGTGTTGCGTTTCGAAAGCGATATATCGCAGGAGGAGCTCGATCTGGCGGCGCGTTATCTGAATGAGAACTACCGCGGCTGGACCATGGAGTCGCTGCGGCAGGAGATTGCGCGGCAGGTGGAACAACAGCGCAGCGAATACGACCGCCTGATGAACTCGATTGAGCAACTTTTTAAGCAAGGCGCCCTGGCGGCCGATACCGGGCCCAATGTATACGTGGAAGGCGCGTCGAATCTGCTGGCGGGGGAAGAGGACCGCGAGCGGCTTCGCTATATGCTCAAGGCACTGGAAGAAAAGCAACAGGTTGCCAAACTGTTGGGCGCCTATCTGGATGCGCGGCAGGAGGCGGTTCGCGTAGTGATCGGGTTGGAGGAAGCGGCGCCCGACTTGCGCAATTTTGTCCTGATCGGTGTTCCCGCCCATGTCGGCAACGAAGTTGTGGGTTCGTTGGCGGTCATCGGATCCACACGCATCGATTACCAGCATACGATCACTGCGGTATCCTACATAGCAAGGCTGTTTGATCAGCTTTTGAGCGCCGAAGAGCAACCATGACCGCCGGTTGGCGGCATCCGCGGCACAAGAATAGTGAAAATTATGGCAAAGAGAAACGGACAAATGGATCCTGAGGAACTGGATGCGGAGCACGAGCTATCCGCTACCGGCACGCCGGATGGCGATGCCGCTCCGGCCGGAGCGGGGGCGCTGGAGGCGGAGCTGCAGAAGATGCGCGAGGAGCGCGATCTGGCGATTGACCGGCTGGCCCGCGCGCAGGCGGAATTCGAGAATGCGCGGCGCCGTGCGCAACGGGAGCAGCAGGAATACCGCGACTACGCGCTGACCGATGCCGTACGTATGCTGTTGCCCATCCTCGACAGTTTCGATCGCGCCCTGGCCACCCAGGCCAGCGGCGGGGACTTTCGCTCCGGCATGGAGTTGATTGACCGGCAATTGCACGATGCCCTGACCAAACTAGGCGTTACCGAAATCGTGGCGGAAGGCCAACCCTTTGATCCAACGCTCCACGAGGCCATCGAAATGGTCGATACCGATCAGGTTCCGGACCATCACGTGTTGCAGGAGCTGCAGCGCGGATACCGGCTGAAGGGGCGCTTATTGCGACCCGCCATGGTGCGAGTGGCCCGCAATGCAGCGGGAATCGAAAAGCTGGATCGTGAGGCGTAGAACCCCTGCCTGCCAATAACAAACGCGAGTATTACGAAGTCCTCGGCGTAGCCAGGACGGCCAGCGATCAGGAAATCAAGAGCGCCTACCGGCGGCTGGCGCTGCAATACCATCCCGACCGTAATCCGGACAATCCGGAAGCGGAGGAGCGGTTCAAAGAGTGCAGCGAGGCCTACGCCATTCTGGCGGATCAGGAAAAGCGCTCCCTGTACGATCGCTTCGGGCACGCCGGAATCAGCACCGGAGCCGCCGGCGGGGGATATGGTTTCGATCCCAGCGTCTTTCAGGATTTCGGGGATCTCTTCGGGAATCTGGGCGACATCTTTGGCTTTAGCGATTTGTTTGGCGCGGGCGGCGGCGGACGACGGCGCACGCGCGCCCAGCGAGGCGAGGATTTGCGTGCGGACCTGAGCCTCGGTTTTGAAGAAGCCGTCTTTGGACATGCCACGGAAATCCGCGTGACCCGTCATGAGACTTGTGACGGATGCCGCGGAACCGGAGCAGCTCCGGGAAAAGGAGCGACCACCTGCCGCACCTGTGCCGGCCGTGGCCAGGTGGTGACCATGCGCCAGGGGTTCCTTTCGGTCAGCGTTGCCCGTGTATGTCCGGCCTGTGGCGGTACGGGTTCGCTGATTTCCGATCCCTGCCATAAATGCAAAGGGCAGCAGCGCCTCGAACGCACTCGCACTATCGACGTCAACGTCCCCGCGGGAGTCGAGGATGGCACTCGCATCCGGTATGCCGGCCAGGGCAGCGCCGGCGTTTATGGCGGACCTTCCGGCGACCTGTATGTCGTGTTGCACGTCAAAGAACACGAGGTTTTCCAGCGCGAAGGGAAGGACCTGTATTGCGCCGTCCCGATTTCTTTCGCGCAGGCCGCCATGGGCGCCCATATCCAGATTCCCACGCTCGATGGTGAACACGAACTGAAGATTCCGGAGGGGACGCAGAGCGGAACCGTATTCCGCATTCGCGGCAAGGGGGTTCCGGTGGTGAACAGCCACGGCAAGGGCGATCTGTTTGTCCAGGTCAAGGTGCATACCCCGGCCAAGCTCACCAAGGCGCAGCGGGACTTGCTGCAGCAGCTGGAAGACATATCCCGCGTGGACAACAAACCCCAACGCGGGCTGTTGGACAAGGTCAAGGATATCTTCGGGTGACCCCTCCGATTTGCGATTTGTGATTGGTGATTTGAGATCGTTAAACCGCTGCGCTCTGCCGGGCATGGCGGCTTGGCTGTCAACTGCAAGCTGTAAACTGCAAACTGAATGTCTGCCCGTCGTTTTATTGCCGATGCCGTTTCCGGAGATCGAGCGCTGCTGGAAGGCGCGCACGCCGAACACCTGAGCCGGGTGCTGCGCGCGCGGGCCGGCCAGGAGTTCGAAATTGCGGTCGAGGGAAGGGTGCGCCGGGGACGGATTGTTTCCATCGAGGAACAGCGAGTCGAATTCGAACTGGGGGAAGATGTGCCGGTGACTGCGCCGGTTCCGGTCACGCTTTATCTGGCGGTCTTCAAGTTCGATCGCATGGAGTGGGCCATTGAGAAGTGCACCGAGTTGGGAGTGGTCCGCATCGTTCCTCTGATTTGCTCCCGGACCGGCACGCATCTGGCGGCGGCCGCGGAAAAGCGTGTCGAGCGCTGGCGGCGGCTGGCCTTGCAGGCATCGGAACAATCCCGCCGGGCGGCGCCACCGGACATCGCCGATCCGCTGCCTCTCAATCGGGAAGTGCTGACGGTGTGTGGGGTGCGTATCGTGCTGGCGGAAGACGAACGCGGAGTGATGCTGAGGGATGCCTTGCAACAATCCTGCACGGGACAGGAGAGCGGAGAGTTGACGCTGGCGGTGGGCCCCGAGGGCGGCTGGACCGCCGCGGAATGCGCGATGTTCACCCAAACCGGCTGGACCGGCGCCTCGCTGGGACCCACGATTCTGCGCGCCGAGACGGCCGCCATTGCCGCGCTGGCGATTGTGCAGAGCGTTTAGCTAGTTTCGAGTTTCGAGTTCCAAGGCAAACGGGGCCCGCTGCGGGTTTCCTGGTTCGCGGGATCTCACCGGTCTGGAGGCGCCCGGCCTGGGGCTTGCTGGTGTTCCGGATGCCATTGATGGAGTGGTGGGAGGGGCGGGCATGAAACTTGAAACCTGGCTGCAAAAACTCAGGGGACGCTTATCGCGTCCCCCATTTAGCCTAGCGTTCCGAGCAGCAGTTACTTCTTTTTGCTGGTCTTCTTCGCGGCCTTCTTGGTAGCCTTCTTCGTTGCCATTGTTCTATTCTCCCTTCCTTGTGTTGCAACGTTCATTCTGTTGCAATTGGTTGTTGTATAGAGTGATTCAAAAACGAAGTCAAGCGAAAAGTGAAGCGTCAAGTTGACTTTGCTGCGGCCGTGCCCGCGGTTCGCGATGGACGCGGGAAGGATTTTGTCTCGATCACGGGAGCGATGATCGCGTTTTGTGCAGTGCCAGTGCGGTTGAAATGCATGTGCGGCGATTTCGGGATGGCGCCAGACGGCGGCGATTCCTCCATCGATGCGAGGTTCCGAAGGTAACCACAAAATTTTGGCCGGTATCATTTTTTTTGCTTTCGCATGCGTGCACGCCTCCGCTGGGTGAAGCATTCGGATGCGAATTTTTCGATGCGGCGTTATCGGTTTACCCCTCCGCGTCTCTGCGCGAGATTCCGGTCCCGCCGTGGAGAAAGGGGGACATTCCTAACAAGATTTGAAAGGCGCCGGGATGTCGCTGACTTTTTCCGGGCGGATGGTTTATACTTCGCGCCTTCCGGAAAAACGGCAAACATATGCTCTTCAAAACGCTAAGCGCGGCAGTGTACGGCATTGACGCCCATCTCATCGAGGTGGAAGTCGATCTTTCCAGCGTCCGGAGTCCCAACGAGGAACGCTTCACAACCGTCGGCCTGCCGGACACGGCGGTGCGCGAATCGCGGGACCGGGTTCGCGCGGCGCTAAAGAACTGCGGCTACGATATCCCTCCCGCGCACATCACCATCAATCTGGCTCCAGCCGACATCA
>CAZUCM010000139.1:0-7761 GCA_964619235.1 uncultured Terriglobales bacterium | reverse complement strand
ACATTGCCCGCGATCTGCCGCACCAGCTCCGCCAGGGCGTCGCGATTATCGTCGGTCAGTTCCGCCAGCGGGTCCGGCTCGTCGCCAACGAACGAAGCGGCTAAATAAGCGCCATCGGAGGGCGAAATCCAAAAAGATTGTTTGACGGCCAGCGGCGGCCCGGCGAGAAACTCCAGCCAGACTCCGGCATCGGCAGCCGGCTTCGCCACGCCCGGATCGTCTCCGGCTTCCACCTCAACCTTGAAGGGCGTGCCCAAGATCTGCTGCAGCAGTTCGGCAGTTGCCTCCGACCAAATCTGTAAATAGTCCTGGGTCTTCACGGCTGCGTTTCGATCCTCTCGTTTGAGCTGTTTTCATCCCCTGCCGTGCGTCGCTGCAAATAGGCGGCGCGGCAGGCATTTTTACGCACCAACTGCGCGGCGTACAACGGAACGCCGCCAAACTGCAGGGAAACCGGGGTGTCGATTTCGCGCCGGAAGGTAAGCACGTCTCCGGGCAACATGTGCAACAATTTTTCCGTGCTGATTTTCATGCGGGCCATCTGCAGGTCCGCCGGGAAGGTGCAATCCAGCAGCAGCTCGCGCAGACGCGCCGAGGAGCGCGACCGGTCGCGTTGTTTTTGCGGGGCGTTCAAGCCGCGCTGCTTGCGCAGCAGGTTGCTGATCACCGCGGGATAAACCACGTTCAGGGCGCCGCGGATTTCCGGCAGCCGGACTTCAAAGCCAAAGGCCAGCACGCGGTCGCGCGGGGCCATCAGGCGGATCACTTCGGTCTGCGGTTGCCGCATGCCGAAGGTGAAATCGATGCCGAAGGACTGCCAGATGACGCGCAATTCCGCCACGATCAGGTCCACCAGCGTTTCCAGAATGTACTCTTCGATTTCGGTGAGTTCGCGAACTTGCGGCTCCGGCCGGCCTCGTCCTCCCAGCAGCAGATCGATCATGGGGAAAACCACGCCAAGTTCCAGCTGGACGACCAGGGGCGCATCGATACCCGCAATATTGACCGTACACAGGTAGGTAAGCTCGGGGACGCGCGGCAGAAATTCACTGTAGGTCAGTTGCTCGGCCGCCACCAGGGCTACGTCGAACACCACGCGCAAATAAGCGCTCAGGGAATGGCTAAGATGGCGGGCAAACGTTTCCTGCAGGCCGGTTACCGAGCGGATGTCATCTTCATTGGCCTGGGTTGCCGCCCGAAAGTTCAGAGGCGTGACGTGACGCGCCGGGGTGGCGGCTTTGGCACTGCCGCGCGCCGCTCGAAATAGCGCATCAATCTCGTCCTGATTGAGAATTTTCTCCATATATTACCGGGCTCCGGCCGCCGTTTTCCGGGGGCGTTGCATCGCCACTTCTTTTTTCGGCTCGCGCTCCTTCAGCAGTTCCGCCAGGCGCGACCGCAACTTCACAATCGCCGCCGAGTGGATCTGCGATACTCGCGACTCGACCACTCCAATCACGGCGCCCACTTCCTTCATCGTGAGTTCTTCGAAGTAATAGAGCGAAAGCACGTCCCGCTCTTTCGGCGAAAGCTCATCGATGGCCTTGGCTAAGATTTCCTTCATCTCGCCCTGGGCACAGATAAAGAAGGGATCTTCCTCCGGGGCGTACGGAATATAAGTGCATAGTTCGTCTTCGCGGGTGTCTTCGGGATTGTCGGTCTGGATGCTGCCCAGATCCAATCCGCGCAACTCGCCCAGCAATCGCTGAAACTCGTCGAGCGGCAGATCCAGTTCGGTGGCAACCTCGTGTTCCTCGGGATCCCGCCCGTAGACGGCGCGCAACCGGGCATAAGCCTGCTCGATGTGGCGTGCCTGACGCCGCAGTTCGCGCGGGCTCCAATCCAATTCCCGCAGACTGTCCAGAATGGCGCCGCGAATGCGGAACTTGGCGTAAGACTTGATTTGTACGTTCTTCCGCGGATCGAACTTTTCCACCGCGTCCAACAATCCCAGGATGCCTGCGTGCACCAGATCCTCCAGCAGAATGTGCTGGGGCAACCGTTCGTGGATGTGGCGCGCGATATAGCGGACCTGGGGAAGGAGCTCCATGATGAGCGCCTGCCGCGTTTCATCATGTGCCGGCAATTTTGCCGCGTATGCCTGTTGCGCTTCGGTCATAAGTGGTTCCTAATCTTCCGCTTTCCTAATCTTCCCAAATCACTTACTGCACGCTACCGACCAACTCGACCCTAACCCGAGGTGGAATTTCCCCAGGCGAGAGTACTACGACCTTCGGTAAGACCGGTTCGAGCAGACGGCGCAGGTAATACCGCGCCGGACTGGCGCACAACAAAACCGGGGTGGCGATTGCAAAGTTCTCTCCCACCAGGTTGCGCAGGCCATCCACCATGCGGCGCAGCAGCGATGGCTCCAAAGCCACCTGCTGGATCACGTTTGCTCCTGAAAATGCACGGTTTACCTCTTCGGCAATCGAAGCATCCAGCGACACCAGCTTGAGCTTGCCCTCCGGATCCAGCAGCGGATGGACCAGGCTGCGGGCCAGATTGTGCCGCACCGCCTCCACCAGGGCCACCGGGTTCTTGTTGCTGGCTGAGGTATCCACCAGGGTCTCCAGAATGGTGCCCAGATCCCGTATGGAAACATGCTCACGCAGCAGCTGCTGCAAAACCTTCTGCACTTCGCCCAGACTCATCTGTTTGGGAATCAATTCCTCAACCAGCTTCGGGTGGGTGTCGTTAATGGCATCCAGCAGACGCTTGGTCTCCTGGCGGGTCAGGACCTCATGGGCAAATTGCTTGATCAATTCGGATATATGAGTGGCCAATGCTGAGGTCTGATCCACCACGATCCAGCCCGTAGCCAATGCCGAGTCCTGCTGCGCCGGAGTGATCCATTTGGCGGAGGCGCCGAACGCCGGCTCGGTGGTATTCAGCCCGTCCAACGGTGTGGCGGAAGTATCGGAGGCTATGGCCAGCAGACTGTCGCCATGCATCTCCCAGCGGCCGATTTCCACACCGCGCAAGGAGATGACATACTCCCGCGGCTTCAGCCGGATATTGTCGGTAATATGCACCGATGGCACCACAAATCCCAGTTCGGTAGCCAGGTGACGACGCAAGGCGCGGATGCGCTGCAGCAACTGCCCGCCTTTCTTCTCGTCCACCAGGGGCACCAGGGCGTAACCGACCTCCAGACTCAGCTCGTCCAGTTTGATCAGCGAATCGGGACTTTCCTGTCCCGCCGCCTTGGCGGCGCCCGCACTACCGGGAGCACCGGCGGCGGCGGCAGCCGCAGTTGCTTCTGCGTCAGCCTTGGGGTTATCCAGACGCCAGGCCATCAGCCCGCAAACTGCCGAGGCCAGGAAAAAAGGAAACTTTGGCAGCCCAGGGATCAAGGCCAGGCTGAGCATAATTCCGCCGGCGATCCAAAGGGTTTTGCTCTTGGAAAATAATTGCTTCCCCAGTTGCGAGCCCAGGCTGTCTTCCGATGCGGTACGGGTGACGACAATGCCGCCCGCCATCGAGACGAACAGCGACGGAATCATGGTGACCAGACCATCGCCGACGGTCAGCACGGTATAGGTCTTCAAGGCATCCATAAACGGAATGCCCTGCTGGAAGACGCCGATCAGGAAGCCGGCTACGATGTTAATCGCGGTAATCAGAATGGTAGCCAGCGCGTCGCGCTGGCTGAAGCGGGCCGCACCGTCCATGGCGCCGTAGAATTCAGACTCCGCGGCGATCAATTGCCGCCGCTTCCGGGCTTCGGCTTCATCGATCACGCCGGCGTGCATGTCGGCATCGATGGCCATCTGTTTGCCCGGCAAAGCGTCCAAGGTAAAGCGGGCCGTGACTTCAGCGGTTCTCACCGCGCCGTGACTCACCACCATGTATTGAATGGCGATCAAGGCGATGAACAGCACGAAACCCACCACATAGTTGCCGCCCACCACAAACTGGCCGAACGCCTGAATCACCGCGCCGGCCGCCGATGCGCCCTCATTGCCGTGCAACAGAATGCGGCGGCTGCTGGCCAGGTTCAGCGACAAACGGAAAAGGGTGAGCAATAAGAGCAAACTGGGAAATACGGAGAACTGGACGGGACGATTGATCGACAAGGCGGAGAGCAAAACCAGCATGCCACCGGTAATGCTGGCCGCCAGCAGTAAATCCAGCAGGAAGGCCGGCAACGGAATCAACATCACCAGCACCAGCGCGACCGCCGCCGCGGGTACCGCCCAATCATTCGCCGAACGTGACCATTTTTTCCACATTACCGCCAATTCCCTCCCCCGCCGGACGGCGGCGCCTTTTGCGCCCTCATTTTGAAGACGAAGGCAAGAATCTCAGCCACAGCGGCATACAGCTTGGCTGGGATCGCCGAGCCTTCTTCCACGGTGCGGTACAACAGTTGAGCTAAAGGCCGGTTTTCGATGATGGGAACTCCACTCCAGAGAGCGATGCGGCGAATCTCCAGCGCAATATTGTTCTGTCCCTTCGCCACCACCACAGGTGCAACCATGGAGTCCATGTCGTAACGGAGAGCGATGGCAAAGTGGGTCGGGTTGGTGATCACCACGGTCGCTTCCGGCACGACTTTCATCAAGCGGGCACGGTGCGCCTGGCGCATCGTACGCCGCACCCGGCGCTTGGTTTCCGGACTGCCTTCTTGTTCTTTGTGTTCGTCTTTCACTTCCTGTTTGGTCATCTTCAGGCTGTTTTCGAAGGTTCGCCTTTGCAGAACCACATCGACTCCCGCCCACACCAAAAGGACCGCGCACGTCTTCCAGCAAAGCTCGTAAACGTGCTGCATCAGGAAACCCGCCACCTTGGCCGGCGCCAGGTAGGAAAGGTGCGCGATCTGCGCCCAGTCGCGCCGGAACATGGAAATCCCCAGATAAGCAATGAACGAGGCCGGCAGCATCGACTTACCGATACGGCTGAGTCCGGAAAGCGAAAACAGCCGCTTCACATTGCTGGCCGGATTCATCTTTCCCGGATTCAAAGCCAACGGTTGCACCGTCAGGTTAAAGCCGCCCATGGCGGTTTGCATGGCTATGGCCATCACCCATGCGCTGAGAATTGCGGGCGCGATCAAAACCAGAACCGTCACTCCCAGAGAGTGAAACAGGCGGGTATCCGGACCGATGTCGCTGGTAATCGACAGCGTAAGGCCGTCGCTCATGACCCCGCGCCATTTCCCGATCCATCCGGATGCCGTCCAGGAAAGCACCGTGGCCACGGTAAGCAGGGAAAGGGTCGAGCTCAACTCGCGGCTGCGAGGGATCTGGCCTCTTTCGCGTGCCTTTTCGTGCCGTTTGGCTGTTCCTTTTTCGGTTTTGTTGTCTTGAGCCAAAACCTATGTCCTAATGCGCACTCAGCGCGTCGAAACCAAAAGCCGTTCGGTTAAATGCATCGCCTGTTCAAAGTAATGGTTAAACATGGCCGGCCAGTACCCCAAAACCATCCACATGACACTGAAGCCCACGCAGGCCTTCAACGACAGGCTGACCGCCATCACCGGAAGCTGCGGAGAAGCCTTGCCGACAAATCCCAACAGACAATCCACCAGTACCGTGGCCACCAGCACCGGCGCGGCAATCTCCACCGCCGACGACCACATGCCGCCGGCCGCGTTCAATAAGGCTGTGGTCGTCACCAGGGAGATCGTCGCCTGCCCGGGTGCGACTACGTCATAGCTGTGCGCCAGTCCCCGTAGAACCCAGTGGTGCACATTCAACTGCAGAAAAATCAGGATCACCAGCGTATACGAGAACACCGAAAGCACGGGCGTATCCACCTGCGACTGCGGATCGATGATGTTGACCAGCGAATACCCCAGTTGAAAACCCATCACATTGCCCGCAAGCCGCGCGGATTCGAAGACAAAATGCAGGCAAAGGGCCATCATGAGACCCAGGATCAGCTCCCCGCCGACCGCTTGCAGCCATCCTCCCAGCGTCACCGGGATCACCGGCGGCGGGTGGATGGGAAGCAATACCGCGGTCATCATCACCGTGAACACCGCCTTGGGCAACATGGGCAGGCCTTCCCCTCCAAAGAACGGACACAGCGACATCAGCACGCCAATGCGTAAACCGAACAGCATGGCGGCGGGAAGCATGTGGTTCACGAAGTCGGCAGGCACCATAAGGGTTCACCGGACCAGCGAATGAAAGTCGGAAAACAGAAAGACGGTGTAGCCCACCAGGCGCCGCAGGGTCCAGTGCATCAGAATAAATACCGCGGCGCCCGCCGCGGCAATGCGGGGCACCGTACTGATGGTGGGATCCTGAATCGACGTCATGACCTGAATAATGCTGATGGTCACGCTGACAGTGGCCGCCACCAGCAGGATTGGAGCCGCCGCCCATAGGGCCGCCTCCATCGCGTGCCGTCCCAACGCCACTACCTGTTCCATCCCCATGGTTCACCTCAATAAAAACTTTTCATAATGGATCCCACCAGCAGGTGCCAGCCGTCGGCCATGACAAAGACCAGGATCTTTAAAGGTGTGGAAATCACCACCGGCGGCAACTGCATCATGCCGATCGAGGTGGTAATCGAAGCTACCGCCATGTCGATCACCAGAAACGGGATGAACAATACCGCACCAATCTGAAATCCGGCTTTCAGCTCGGAGATCATATAAGCGGGCACCACCACTCGCATGCTGAGATCAGCCGGGGATTTCGGCCGGGGTTCGTGCGCCAGTTCCACAAACAGGGCCAGATCTTTTTCGCGGGCGAACTTCAACATGAATTCCCGCATGGGCACGGACCCGCGCTCGACCGCCGTAATCGCATCGATCGACCCGTTCTGCAGCGGCACCACCGAGGTCTGATAAATCGCCGTACCCACCGGGGCCATCAGAAACCAGGTGAGAAACAGAGTCAGCCCAATCAGCGTCTGGTTCGTCGGAATGGTTTGCGTACCGAGCGCCTGCCGCAAAAAGTGAAAAATCACCAGCAAGCGGACAAAGGGCGTCATCGCCAGCAGAATCGCCGGCAACAACGTGAGCACGGTAAACAGAACGACAATGGTCCAGGGTACTCCGCTGGTGCCGGCCGGAGCCGGAACCGTGCCCACCGGCATGGGATAGGCCATGGCGGCCCCGCCCAGCAGCAGCACAGATGCGAAGATTCCCGTAGTCCATAGTCGTTTGCTCATTGCACCTTCGCGGCAAAACTGGCAACCAACGGTTCAACCTTGACAGGCGCCGGAACCACACTGACCGGCGTCACCTTATTCGCATTGGTGCGGGCCTTTCGGCGCGGGCTGGGCGCTTCCAGCCGGGCCAACAGGACCACCGAATTCGCGGTACCGCCGATGAGAAACTCCTGTCCATCGACTTGCACCAGCGAAACCGTTTGCTTGTTGGGAAGCGAAAGCGTCTCCATGGAGCGCAGGCGCCGCACAGGCACCCGGAAAGGACGCACGATGGCCAACAGATAGGTGTAAGCCGAGCGCATCGCCGTTAACGCGCGTTCCCGCACGTCGTGCATCGCGCGCGGCGCAGGTTTGGCTGCCGTCCGCTTCTTGCTTGAGTTCGTTCTGCCTTGTTTTTTCATACCAACCCCGTAACTTGAACGGCGAGCCGGTCGCCGATGACTTCGAATTCCACCCACCCGATCTGCCGGCCATTGATCTGGAGCGGGAGATGGGTGCCTTCTTTCCATCGCGTTTCCACGATGCTCCCGTTATCCAGGTGCAATAGCTCCCGGATCGTAAACTTTGGCACCGGCACATCCACGGTGACCACGCAGTTCAGTTGCATTAAATCGGCCCACGGATCGGGCA
>CAZUCM010000138.1:0-7916 GCA_964619235.1 uncultured Terriglobales bacterium | reverse complement strand
TGAAACCGGCCGCTCCGCTCAATCGCCTGGAAGAAGTTCTGGTCATTACCAAGATTGATGAACGGCAGCCGGGGCTGGTTCCCGAGGCGCCGCTGCGGGCGGCCGACATCCTGGCTGAACACCTGCCGGGCGTGCCGATAAAGCCGCCGGCCCCCGCCGTGGGCCAGCCGGGCGCAACCCCCACTCCTGCCGCTTCACAGGCAGCCGGCAACCCGTCGACGCCTGCGGGCGCAACTGCGGTTACCCCCGGCGCCGGGAAGCCGATTGCCGGAACGAAGCCCGCAACCGCGGCGAAGACTCCCGCCGTTCCCAAGAAAGAGAATCCGCAATAGTGCAGAGTTCGGTCACATCCAGCGAGCAGATTCAGGTCTACCGTTTGGGCCTGCCGGTCACCATTGGCGTGCCGCTGCTGGCACTCTTCCTCCAGGCCTATGTGCCTATTTATCTGCCTTTTCTGACCATCCTGGATTTGCCGCTGCTGGTGACGATCTTCTTCGCCGTTGCCCGCCGATGGCCGATCGGCGGATTGCTCAGCGGAGGAGTGATCGGGCTGGTGCAGGACAGCCTTACCCATCAACCCCTGGGCTTGTATGGCATTGCCAAGACCATCATCGGCTACCTGGCCTCCTCTCTGGGCGTGAAGCTCGATGTGGAAAACCATGGCTCGCGATTTCTAATGACATTTGTTTTTTATCTGATGCACGCCGTGCTCTATCTAGCGGTGGCGCGCGGCCTGGCTCGGGAAGCGCTGCAGCCGCGCTGGGGGCACCTGTTGATCGCCGCCGTGATCAACGCGATCGTCGCCGTGCCGCTGTTTGCCTTGCTGGATAAGGCGAAGCAAAGAGGGTGAAGGCGCGCTTCACGTTTTTCGTTTCACCTTTCCGGCATCGCAAGTTTCCGGCACGATCGACCGCCCGTAGGCAGGCCGTGCCTCCGTGGTGAAACGGAACGCGTGCCCTGACCCAAATCTTGTTTCTTGAACCCTCTGGCGGGTCTCGAACCTGCTAAACTACATACATAGATCGGCAAAGTTAAAGTTGTTTTTATGGCGTTTGGTCGCGACGATAAGGTTCCACAGTTCAAGCTTACCGTCGTCCAGTACGTAGTCCTGGGCATCTTTTTGCTCTTGGGCTATGGATTGTGGCGGCTGCAAGTTGGCGGCAGCGATTACTACGAGAAGCGGGCGGAGCAGAACCGCATTCGCAATATACCCGTGCTGGCGCCGCGCGGCCACATTCTGGACCGCGAAGGCCGCGTCATCGTCGATAATTATCCGTCGTTTTCGGCCTTGCTGTTGCGGGATCAGCCGCGCAATCTGTCGGCGGATGCCGATGCCATTGCCGCCGGCCTGCACATGGATCCCGAAGACGTGCGCGACCGGCTGAGACATTTTGCCAAAGCCCCGCAATACCAGCCAATCATTCTGAAAGATGACATTACGCCGGACGAATTGGCGTTCATAGAATCCCACCACGTCGAGTTGCCCGAACTGGACACCATCATGTCCCATCGCCGCCTGTATCCCAGGAACGGCTTTATGGCGCATGTCATCGGATATGTGGGCGAGGTGAGCGAAGACATGCTGACCAGCCCGCAGTGGGAGCTCTATAATGCCGGCGATGTGGTTGGCCGTTCCGGCGTGGAACTGCAGTACAACGATCTGCTGATGGGCAAAAACGGCTCCCGCAGAGCACTGGTCGACAGCCACGGCAAGGAAGTAGGAAAGCTGGAGGAAACGCCGGCGGTTTCCGGCCAATCGCTGAAATTGACCATTGACCTTGATCTGCAGATTGCCGCCGAGCAGGCGATCGAAGGCAAGAACGGAGCCATTGTGGCCATGGATCCGCGCAATGGCGAAATCCTGGCCTTGGTCAGCCGGCCCACGTTCGATCCCAATGCCTTTGCCGTGCGCATCACCCGCAAGGAGTGGAACGACTTAATCACCGACGACTCCCATCCACTGCTGGACAAGGCGATTCAGGCCCAACTGGCCCCCGGTTCCGTCTTCAAAATCATCATGGCCACGGCCGGTTTGCAGGAAGGCATTGCCCAGACGTTGAAGGTGAATTGCGGAGGCGGCGCTTCGTTTTATGGGCGTTACTTCAAGTGTTGGGTTACCTCGGAGCATCGGGTTCATGGGGGCGTTGATATTACCAAGGGCATTTACCAGTCCTGTGACGTATTTTTCTATACCCTTGCGGAACGCCTGGGGATAGGACGGATTGCCAAGTGGGCGACCTTACTGGGACTGGGGCAGCATACCCATATCGATTTGCCGCAGGAAGTCTCGGGCGTGATGCCCTCGGAAGAGTGGAAGATCAAGAACTACAAACAGAAGTGGTATGCCGGCGAGACCATCTCGGTGGGGATTGGCCAGGGCGCCGTGGCTGCGACTCCGATTCAACTGGTGCGCGCCATCGGCGGCATCATGTCCGGGGGCGTTCTGTACCGCCCGCATGTGGTTTTCCAGGACCAATTGCCGGAGTCGATGCGACAGAAGGATTCGGAGTTTCCGCTGCAAACCCGCATTCCTTTGGATCCGGAGAACTGGGAGACGATTACGAATGCCATGTCCGAGGTGGTGGATCCCATCGGCACGGCGCCCAGCGCGCACTTGGTGGGCATCGATTTTGCAGGAAAAACCGGCAGTGCGCAGACAATCAGTAATGCGGCCAAGGCCCGGCTGGCCGGAGGCAAACAGAAGTTCAAAGATAACGGCTGGTTCGTCGGCGGTACTCCCCGCCGGAATCCGGAGATCGTTGTCGGAGTATTGATCGAAGAAGGCGAGCACGGATACCTGGCGGCACGTATGGCCGCGCAGGTGGTGAAGGCTTATGTCGAGAAGCAACGCAAACGGCAGATGTTGCTGGCAGAGGGCCATACGCAGGAGGAAGTGATGAAGGCGGACCTGACGAAGGTAAGTCTGCCGAAGAATGTCGTGGACCGGTTCAGCCCTCCCGTCGCCGGCGCCCCGGCCCCGCCCAAGAAGGAAAAACCGGCGGTGAATACGACCGAATTGCGACCTGCGGGCGGAGAGGTTCGGGCAGCGAATGGCGGGAACTGATTTGAATTTGCCATTTGTAATTTGTGATTGCACGGCGGTTGGTTCGGGAGTCGTTGAGATCGGCCGCAAATCGCGGATTGCACATGGCAAAATGCGCAACAAATTAAGAAAGGAAGTTTCGATTTCTAAAGTTGTGATGGCGGATTGAAGCTGGGATTGAGTTGGTCCCCGGGCAATCCCTGATCACAAGTTACAAATCGCAAATCCATTGAGACGTTTCGTTTCATTCCGCGATTTTGATTGGTTACTGCTGGCCTTTGTGCTGGTGATCTGTGGCTTGGGAGTCATGGAAATATACAGCGCCACGCTGAATACCAAGTTCGTCGGGGCGCACATCAAGCAGATCTATTGGATCGCCGGCGGCGTGGGCTTGATGTTGCTTGTCAGCCTGCTCAATTACCAGACGTTACTGGAACAGGTTCCCTGGATGTATGGGGTCTCGGTGGTATCGCTGGTGGCGGTGCGGTTATTCGGACAGAAATCGCTGGGCGCGCGCCGCTGGATCAATCTCCGGGTCGGGGGAATCCATTTTCAGCCTTCCGAGTGGGTCAAGCTGATCCTGATTCTTGCCATGGCCAAATACTTCAGCGAAGCGCGTCCTTACGAGCAGGAGGGCCAGCCGATGGACATTCTCAAGGCGGGCATGCTGATTGGGGTGCCGATTCTGCTGGTTCTGGCCCAGCCCGACCTGGGCACCGCGCTTACCTACATTCCCATCGCCGTCATGGGCTTATTCATGGGAGGTTTGAAGCTGAAACATGCCACCGCCCTGCTGCTGTTGGGGGCGGCTTTGGCGGTTCCGGCCTGGAAGTGGGGGCTGAAATCCTATCAAAAAGACCGGCTTACGAGTTTTATGGCGCCGGAGGCGGACCCGCAAAAGAAGGGTTACCAGGTGATGCAGTCGCTGATTGCCGTAGGGTCCGGGGGCATTACCGGGAAGGGAATCGCCAAGGGTACGCAGACGCAGGGAAATTTTTTGCCGGTGCCGCATACGGACTTTATTTTTGCCGCCTGGGCGGAAGAACATGGACTGGTAGGCGCACTGGGGCTGTTGCTGCTATACTTTATGGTGCTGATGCGTTTGATCCACAACGCGCAGACCGCGCCTGATCGCGCGGGCGCGTTTGTGATCATGGGTGTGGTATCGGTTCTGACGTTCCACATCCTGATCAACGTCGGCATGGTGGTCGGGTTTATGCCGGTCACCGGGATTCCGTTGCCGCTGATGAGTTACGGCGGCTCGTCGGTCCTGTTTACGTTTTTGGCGCTGGGCATTGTAATGAATATCCGAATGCGCCGATTCGTGAACTAACTTAATGTACAATGCTGCCGCAGGCCAGTTACTGCCTGCAACAAAAGATTGGGCTCTCACCGGTTGCAGACTTGCATCGTCCTCTGAAGGGGATGCAAGGCAGGGTGAAGGGCCGCACGCAAGATTTAGAAGGCCCTCGCGAAAAGGGGGCAATTTCCGGCCACACGGTTGAGTGCAGGCCGGGCAAGTTTGGAGCGGACGGCGCCCCGGGGCGGGTAACGGCCCCTTCGTCTGGAGGTGGAGGCGGAGTTAGCTACTCTGTGCTCCCCCGGCGAGAGAGCGGTCACACCCCGAGAGGCCCGTTGCAGCAGGTGCGAACGATTCCGAAGCTCTTCCAACGGAGTATCGCAGTTGTCTACGTTCGTGGACGACGCCGCGCTTTGTTTCGATGCGACGTATACGCGCATGGGTCCGGGACCAGCCCTGGCCAAGGCGTGAGGCGTGGCATTGCGCTCAATGACTTGTCCGTCTTCTTCCCCGCGTAGCCGGTAACCCCTGTGGCCGTCAAGCGGCCCAGGTACCGGAGACAGCATGATCAGAGAAATGTACGTTTCTTCCGCCCCCCACGAAACCAAAGTGGCCCTGGTGGAAGACGATCAATTAGCCGAATTATTTTTCGAACTTGAAAATGAATACACCTTAGCCGGCTCGATTTACAAAGGCCGGGTTACCCGGGTACTGCCCGGCATGCAATCGGCTTTCGTCGATATTGGTCTGGAACGGGATGCTTTTCTTTACGTTTCGGATTTTCTCGAAGTTCCCGAGGATGATGAGGATGAATTCGGGGACATCGCGGTAAGCCGGCCGGAGACATTCGTCACCAACCGCCCGCCGCAGGAACAGCCCCGTTTTGAAATCAAAGCCGTCAATGCGGCGCCCTCCGCCGAATCGGCCGCGGGGGCTGCCGGACAGGAGTTCAGCGTCGAAGAGGATTCCGGCGAAGACTTCGCGGAGCCGGAAAATTCTCAGGAAGGCCGGACCGACGAGCAGCAGGGAGGATTCCGCGGCAATCGCCGCCGCCGCCGCGCCCGCCGGGGCCGGGGCTTTCCGGATGCGAAATTTGCCCGCCCCGCCGACCGCGAAGAGCAGGAATCTTCCGAACAGCCGGGATATGAAGCAACTCCCGCGCCCTCCAGGCCAGCCGACCACGGCAGCCATTTCGCGACGCCGATCCTTCTTCCCGGTGAGTCGATTTCCAAATACCAGAAACGCGAAGACCAGCCAGCGGTAGCCGTGGAACCGCCCGCGGCAGTGGCTGCTCAGCCTGAATCCGAAGTTGCGCCTGCATCGCACGAAGCGCCGCCGCCCGAGCCGCGCCAGGAGCGCGAATCCCGCTCCAGCTTTGGGGATTATCCTCCGCGAACGCGTATTCTGCTTCCCGGCGAATCGATTGCCAGGTATCAGTCCAAGCCGGAGCAGAGTCCGGCTCCCGAGCCGGAGGCCGCGGAGATCGCGGAAGCCGAAATCGTAACCGCCGCGGCGCCCAGTGCCGAGGCGGAAGTGACGCCCGCGGTGGAGGCAGCGCCCCCGCCCCCGGCGCCGGCTGAAGAATCGAAGCCTGCCGCTATCAGCGGGTATCAGCCGCGAACGCGCATTTTGCTTCCCGGCGAAGCGATTGCCAAATATCAGGCCCGTCCGGAACCGGAGACGGCTGCGGCCGCGGAAGTTGAGGAGTCGCCGGCCCCATCCGTCGAAGCCGAAGTGCGCGAGGCCGCGGTTGTTTCCTCCGCGCCGGCCGCGGAGGCACAGACTGAGCAGACGGAAGCCACGGCTGCCGTCGATGAGCCAGTCACCAGCGCATCCTACCGGGAACGCGAGTTCCAACCGGCATATGTACGCACCACCGAACGGATTGCCGTGCTTCCGGGTGAGTCCCTGGCCAAGTATCAGGCGAAGACCGAGGAGCTGTCGCGCGAACAGGCTGAGCATGCGGCGGAAGACGAAGAACGGCTGATGCAGAAAGCCGCCAGCTTCGTAATCGAGAGCGAGCCGTGGAGCGAATCGCTGGACCGGGAAACTTCGGAAAACAAGCCCGCGGCCGAGATTCCGGCGGCGAAGATTCCCGAGCACCAGGACATTATTGCCTGGGACGAACGCCACGAGCCGGCTGCTTCCTCTGAAGCCGGCGCGCCATTCGTGATCGAGAGTGGGCAGGCGGAGTGGGAGAAGTTTGAACAGATGAACGTGGCGGCCGCCTTCGGTGGAGACGCCGTCGAAAGCGAAGAAGAAGAGGAAGACGAAGACGAAATGGAAGCGGGCGCCGCCAGGTTCGACCTTTCGGCTACGCTGACGGGTACGGGCGCGAGCGAATTTCCCTCTGGCCCGTTTGCCGGCGACGAACACGTATACGGCAGCGGCATGATCGAGCATGAGGAAATCGAGGGCGACGAAGCCGAAATGCATCCTCCCAACGACGAGGAGAGCGATTCCGACCTTATCGAATTGGAGGAGGAGTCTTTTGAATCTCACGGCGGCTTCGCGGCCCATGCCGGAGAAGCTTCGCGCTTTGTGCCGAAAGCAGGCGAAAGAAACAGCGGCCGGGGACGGTCCTGGAAGCATTCCCGCGAATTGACCACGGATACGGAAAACGCCGCGGACCTGACGGGTGCGGTGAAGGAATCCGATATCGATCGCGCGACCTTGTCCGCCGCTTATGAATCCGACGAGGGCGGCGAGTTCGACGAAGATCTTTCTTTCGAAGAGGAAGAGTTGATCGAAGGCGAAGAGGCCGAGTTGGCGGAAGAGCAGCAGGAAGAGGCCGTAGCCGGCGCGCAAACGGAAGTTCGCAGTCCGGGGAATGCTCCTGGACAGCCTCGTCCGGGGCGTCCTTTCGATCGCCGCCGCGGCCGCCGGGGCAACGGTGGTCCGCGCCGCGTCGTTCGCCGTCATGAGCAACCGCGGCAAAACGTTCAGATCAGCGATTTACTCAAGGAAGGCCAGGAAGTGCTGGTGCAGATTGCCAAGGAACCGATTGGCAAGAAGGGGGCGAGGATTACCAGCCATATCGCCCTGCCCGGCCGTTTCCTGGTGTACATGCCGACGGTGAACCACGTGGGCGTGTCGCGCAAGATTGCCAGCGACGAAGAGCGCCAGCGGCTCAAGCGGATCATGATCAGTGAGCGCGAAGGCGGGCATGGCGGGTTCATCGTACGGACGGCAGCCGCCGGCATCGGTGAGGACGAGTTGCGCGCCGATATCCGCTTCCTGAAGAATTTGTGGGCCCAGATCAAGCACCGGGCGGAAACCGATAAGGCTCCGGCGCTGATCTACCACGATCTGAACCTTGTCGAGCGCACCTTGCGCGATTTGGTCACCAGCGATTTTTCGCAAGTCTGGGTCGATAACGAATTGGAGTACGAACGCATTCTGAATTTCGCCAATCGCTTCCAGCCGTCGATCGTGAAGCGCGTAAAGCTGTACACCAAGGAGACGCCACTCTTCGAGCAGTTTGGCATTCAAGAGGAGATCAATAAGGCGCTCAAACCGAAGGTGTGGCTGAAGAGCGGCGGTTACATCGTCATTAACCAGACGGAGGCGCTG
>CAZUCM010000137.1:0-7949 GCA_964619235.1 uncultured Terriglobales bacterium | reverse complement strand
GCTTTCAGGCGTGCCGCGAGTTGAAAAACGATCCGCAATACAACACGATTCCGATCGTGATGGTGACTTCCAAGGATTCCAGCAGCGACAAATATTGGGGACAGATGCAGGGCGCGGACGGCTATGTCGTCAAGCCCTTTACCCGCGAGCAGTTACTGATGGAAGTGCAAAGGTTTGTACAGGTTTGAAGATGCCCAACGATCCTACATCGCGGCCACAACCCGGAGAGGCGCCGGACTTCGAAAGCGAAGTTCCTCTTATTACCGGGGATAACCCGGCGCAGCAGGCGGAAGACAATCGCCCGCCGGAGCGGCAGTACTGCGTATTCCGCGCCGGCCGGGAGCGCTTCTGCCTGGCGGTGCTGGATGTGGAAGAGGTGGTGGAATGGCCGGCGGTCACGCGCATGCCTCTGGCTCCGCAGTTCCTGATGGGAGTATTCAACCTGCGCGGTGGCATCGTGCCGATTGTGGATATCGCCTTCTCCGAAGGACGGCGGCAGGATCTGCCGCCCTACCGCGTGGTAGTCGCCAAGTGGGCGGGAGAGAGCGGACGTGACGACATGCGATTGGGCATTGCCGCCGACGACGTCTTTGGCACCTACAGCACCTCGGAACCGCTACTGGTGGAGGAAGCGCCGCGCGACGTGCCGCATTGTTGCGGAATGCTGAGGCATACCGCCTTGCCGTCGCAGTCGGCCGGTACAGCCGTTGCCGCGGAGGAGAAGTTGGCACTGGTTTTGGATTTGGAACGATTAGTGGAGACCTTCCCTGTGCCAATGATCTGAAGAGGAAGGTTTCAGAGTTTCAAGGTTTCAAAGTTGTCAGGGTTCAGGCGGTATGAGAATTCGGAGATTTAGGAGGGTTCAGATGTTTCGGGCACTTCAACAGTTTGCAGGAAATGGGCTTCCATATTGTTTGACTTCGCAGGGCGATAAGAGCCGGCGAAATTTATGGAATCTTCCCAACCTGGAAACTTTGAAGCCTTGAAACTTTGAAACCGTATGGGGGAGTTATGAAAGGTCGTCTCAGTTCGACGATTTGGCTGCTGGTGAGTATCAATGTGGTCGCGTTGGTGGCGGTGCTGGTTTTGTCCTTTGGCGCCGGCGCCCATTCCGGCGGCTTATCGATTCTGGATTTCGCGTCATTTTCGCGCGGCGCCGGACTGCAATTGGTGTTGGCGTTCTTCGTGGTCGTGGGAATCACGCTGGCAGCCGGCATGGTGCTGGCGGGCCGGGTGTTGAAGCCGGCGCGCGAACTGGTGAGCTTTTCCGAGCGTCTCTCCGGCGGCGACTATAAGGTGCTGGCCGATATCGACAGCTCCGACGATTTTGGCGTGATTGCCGCGAATCTGAATGGCGCCGCGGAGCGGGCCGGCCGCGCCGTAGCCAGCCAGCAGGCGCAGGCGGACTTGCAGCGCAGCGTCACCGACTTTCTGACCATTGTCAGCCAGATCGCCCGCGGCGACCTGACGTTGCGGGGCAAGGTGACCAATGACGCCCTGGGCAACGTTGTGGATTCCGTCAACTACATGCTGGACAACTTCAGCAAGGTGCTGGAGCGCGTGCGCAAAGCCGCAGTCGACGTGCAGAGCAGCGCCAACGACATTCTGGTGGCTTCGGAAGAAATGGCCAACGGCGCCACCCAGCAGGACCAGGAAATTACCAATACCTCATCAGCCGTGGAAGAGCTTACGGTTTCCATGAAGCAGGTGTCGAACAACGCCGAAGCCAGCGCGGAAGCCGCGCGCCGCGCCCTGGATGCCGCCGAACAGGGCAATCGCTCGGTCCGCGACACGCTGGAAGGTATGCAACGCATTCGCGCTTCGGTGCAGGCGACGGCCAAGAAGATCAAGTCCCTGGGCGACCGCTCGCTGGAAATTAGCGAGATCATCAACGTCATCAACGACATTACCGAGCAGACCAACCTGCTGGCACTGAACGCCGCCATCGAAGCGGCCCGTGCCGGTGAGGCCGGCCGCGGATTCGCCGTGGTCGCCGATGAAGTCCGCAAACTCGCCGAGCACTCGCGCACGGCCACCAAGGACATTGCTGCCCTCATTAAAGCCATCCAGGCGGAAACCAACGAAGCCGTGGTGGTGATGGAGGAAGGCACAAAAGAGGTGGAAGTGGGAGCCCGTCTGGCGGATCAGGCCGGTAAGGCGCTCGATGCCATTTCCAGCGTGGTGCGCCAATCCGCGGAACTGGTGCAGGAGATTTCCCTGGCCTCCAAACAACAGGTGCGCGGCACGGAAGGCGTGGCCAATGCCATGCAGATCATCAGCAATATTACGCGCCAGACGTCGCAAGGCGCGCGCCAGACGGCACGCACCGTCGAACAACTGGTGAAGCTCAGCGAACAGCTGAACGAAGCGCTGTCGCAGTTCCGGGTGTCAGGCGGACCGGCCGCCGCCGGACCGGGCAAGGTGCAGTCGATCGCCGCGGCGGCACTGCCGCGGTAAAGATAAGGGAGTTTCCAGTTTCCAGTGGCCGGAGAGACGGCGCAACTCAGGACTGAGAACTCGAAACTTGAATCTGGAAACGGGAAACTGATTCTTGGGTACACATCACAATCCGGTGGCGACCGAGCACGAGCTGGGGGAAATCCGCGCCCTGGTCGAGCGGCATTCCGGCATCCTCTTTGAAGGATCGCGCGAGCGCCTGTTTTCCACCCGGGTGAGTGAGCATTTGAAAGAGAAAAAGATGGCGCACGGAGCCGAGCTGTTGCGCGCCATACGGGCTTCCAACGTCGAATACGAAGAGTTGCTGCAACGGCTGCTGACGCAGGAAACCTCCTTCTTCCGCTATCCCGACGTATTTGACGCATTGCAAAAGAAGGTTCTGCCCGAGTTGCACATGCGCAAGCTTTGGGCCTCTCCGCGGTCACTGCGTGTGTGGAGCGCCGGCTGTGCGACGGGCGAAGAGCCTTACTCCATAGCCATGGCGTTATACGAGTCTCTGGAAAGCCCGGAAGCGTGGGACATCAAGATTCTGGCGACCGACATCAGCCGGGCCGCGCTCTTACAGGCGGAGCGTGGGGTCTATTCGCCGCGCCAGCTGGCCGGACTGCCGCCGGCACGGCTGGAAGCTCACTTCACTTTGGCGGACGGCCAGTATCTCGTCAAGCCGCGCATTCGTAACTTGTTGTCGTTTGCCCCGTTCAATCTGGTCAATCAGGTGTATCCCGGCCGCTTCGACTGTATCTTCTGCATGAACGTTCTGATCTACTTCAGCGAGCCGCAGCGCACCGCCATCATTGAGCGCTTCCAGGATTACCTGGAACCGGGCGGTTTCCTGTTTCTGGGACATGCCGAATCCCTCAGTGGAGCACAGGTGAATTTCCGCACCATTCGCCATCGCGACGCTCGCGTGTATCAAAAGCCGGAGCGCGCCGTTGCGGGAGAAAGCGGAGCGGAGATGCCGGCGGGAAGGAGCAAGCCGTGAGCGCCCCCGGTTCCGAATTCGTAGAGCTCTTTCTCCAGGAAGCCAGCGAACGCTTGCAGTTCCTGCGGGAATACACCGGCATTCTGCTGGACTCCTACCCCGCTCCGGAGGAAATCGAACGCCTGTATGTGGCGGCGCACACGCTTAAGGGTTCTTCGGCCATGTACGGGTTCGGGCTGTTCGCGGAAGTAGCGGCCAAACTGGCGCACATCTTCCAATATGCGATGAATTTCGGTATCAGCCAGGAGACCGCGCCGCCGCTGGTGGAGTTTATTTCCGAAGCGGTGGCGGTACTGGAATCCGATTTATCGCTGGTGAGCGAAAGTGGCGCCGAGAACGCCGAAGAGATTGCCGCCTTCAAGCAGAAGTATCCTTTCGCCTTCGACCAACCGGGCGAGCAGGGAAGCGAAAGCTCCGGGTCCGCGCCGGAACCCTCCGCGGAGGTTGCGGCCGGAGCCGAGGAACTGCCTGCCGGGAGCGGAGGATTGGAGGCCGCCGCGCCGCCTGCCGCACCGGAGCTGCAGGAAGCGGCGATCGACATTCCCCCCGAAGGCGACGTCGGCGCGGAGATTCTTGAGTTCTTTGTGCCGGAAGTCGAAGAACATCTGCAAGTGATCACCGAGTGCCTTTTGGCGTTGGAAACCAGTCCTAACGCGGATGACATTCACCGGTTGTTCCGCGCCATGCATACCGTGAAGGGAGCAGCCGCGCAGGTGGGCCTGCCTCGGTTGGCACGGGTGGCGCATCGTGCCGAGGATCTTATCGGAAGGCTGCGGGACGGAGAACTGAAGCCCAGCGCCAACATCGTGGACTTGTGCCTGGAATCCGTCGATGTTTTGAAGAAGCTGTTGTACCGCCAATGGCCCGACGAAGAGGCTTTGCAGCATGGCGTAAGACGGCTGTTGGTACGCATTGCCCGCCTGGCGCCGGAAGTGGACGAGGATCTGGAGCCATATTCGCCGCCCGCGGAGCCTGCTGTGGCTGAGGCCGCGGCAGGGGACGGCAACGAATCCTACGAGGCGGAATACGTGCCGCCGCCCGCTGCCGATAGCTATGGAACCGAGCAAGCGCCGGCGCTCTCGGTCGTGGCAGGTGAGGACGCGGCGCCAACGCAAGATTTTGAGTATTACCAGGCTGCGGACAACCCGGCCGGATATACGCTGCAAACGAGCAGCACTGTCGAACCGCCGGAAGCCGGGCCGGAGCCGGGCGTGCCCATGGCGGATGTTCCGTACACGCCGCAAGGGGCCTGGAATCGTCCTGCCGTGACCGCACCGGCGGATACTTATGCGCAAGCGCCGGAAGGCGGGCTGGAGCCGCGGCAAGCCGCGGCAGCCGCCCGCGTACCCGCGGCGGATACGGCCCCCGCCGCATCGGCGGAGGAATCCGGCGGCGAAGCCGGGGCCAAGCGAAGTGCGGCCGAACCGCCGGCGAAATCGGTGCGTATTGCCCTGCAGCGGCTGGACCGCATGATGAACGCGGTCGGCGAACTGGTGATCAACCGTACGCGCATGCTGGGCCGGCTCGGCGAACTGGAAAAGCTCGCCGACGTGTTGAATTTTTCCAAAGCGCGGATGTCGGACAAACTGGTCGAATTCCAGGACAAATACGAGTTCAACCGGTTACACGGCCTGACGTCGGCCAGCCCGGCCGAACGCTGGAGCCCGGACGAAGGACCGGGGGATTTCAGCGACCCCTGGGCCGACCGGTCGCGCTCCGTGGCGCAGTTCCCCTATCGCGGCGGATACTCCAGCTATTCGCACTCCTTCGATGCGTCCTTGGCCGAGTTTGGCGAACTGGAGATGGATCGTTATGACGATTTCAATATCCTTTCGCGTTCGCTGACCGAGATTTCCGCCGATATCACCGAAATTCTGACGCAACTGGACGGCTTTGTGCGCCGCGTGGATTCCGACATCGACGAATTCACGAAGCTGGCGCACCGTCTGCAGGACGAGATTACGCAGGCGCGCATGGTGCCGATCGGGAACCTGTATACGCGCATTTCCCGCACCGCGCGCGACGCCGCCAAAGCTTCCGGCAAACTGGTGGAACTGGAGCTGGCGGGAGCCGAAACCGAACTGGACAACAACATCATCCAGCAGATTGCCGACCCGCTGCTGCACCTGGTGCGCAATGCCGTGGCGCACGGCCTGGAGCGCGAAGAAGATCGCTACCATTCCGGCAAGCCCGATCATGGAAAACTGGCGGTGCGCGCCTATCATCGCGGCAACCATATCTATATCGAGGTGGAAGACGACGGCCGCGGCATCGATTGGGAGCACGTTCGCTCGACGGCCTTCCATCTGGGACTGATCGACGGCGACGAGGCGGTGCGCCTCACCGAGCGCCAGCTGCAGGATCTGCTCTTCCATCCCGGCTTCTCCACCGCGCCCCGCAAGACGGAATTAGCCGGGCGGGGAGTGGGACTGGATGTCGTAAAGACCAACCTCGATGCGCTGAATGGAGAAATTGAAGTCGAAACCCAGAGGGGCTTCGGCACGCGTTTCACCCTGAAGGTGCCGCTGACGCTCATTATCTCGCAGGCGCTGTTTGTGCGGGCCGGCGGGCAGACCTTCACCTTCCCCCTGGCCTTTGTGGAAGAGATTCGCCGGGTGCGGGAGAAGGAAATCGAGGAGGTCGGCGGCAAATTGCTGACCAAGGTGCGGGATGTGGTGACCGAGGTTGTCCGGCTCGATGAGCAGCTCGGCCTGGAGCGGCTGCAACCGGTCAATGGTTATTACCTGCTGGTGCTGGTCAATGTGGCCGGCCGGCCGGTGGGCATTGTGGTGGAAGAGGTCCTGCACAAAGACGAAATCGTAATCAAGAATCTGGGCGAGTATCTGCGCAACGTGAAGCTTTTCCCGGGAGCGACGATCGCTCCCGACGGCAGTCTCATCCTGATGGTGGACGTCAACCGGTTGATTGCGGGCGAAGCCATCGAGCGGCGTCCGCTGATGACCGCGGCCAACGCCGCCAGCGCAAGAATTTTTGCGGCGGGCGCCTACGGCGACATCCCGGCCGCGGCGCTGGAACCGCCGCCCGAGGAAAAGGTGGTTGTGCTGGCCGACGATTCCATCAGCGTACGCAAGTTTGTGGGCCGGATGCTGGAAAAAGCGGGCTATCGCGTGAAGCTTGCCGTGGACGGACTGGAAGCGCTCGAGATGGCCACCCAGGCGCACTGCGATCTGGTGGTGACCGATCTGGAGATGCCGCGCACCAACGGCTACGAGCTGATCGCCCACTTGCGCCAGAATCCCGAGACGCGAAATATCCCGGTGATGGTAGTCACCTCCCGCGCCGGCGCCAAACACAAGGACAAGGCACTGAAGCAGGGAGCGGCCGATTTTCTGGTGAAGCCGGTGCAGGAAGAGCAGTTTATTGCCGCGGTAAACGCATTGATCAAGGCCGGGGCCGGCGTGGCCCATGCCGATACGGCGGCAGGATAACGAATGGCGACAGGCAGGCCAATTCGCGTGTTGGTCGTGGACGATTCGGCGTTCATGCGCAAGGTGCTGGAGAGCATTATCGGCGCCGATCCCGACCTGCAAGTGGCGGGCATAGCGCGGGATGGACGCGAAGCGGTGGCGCAGTCCGAGGCGCTAAACCCGGACGTGATCACCATGGATATCAGCATGCCGCATATGGATGGACTGCAGGCGACCGAGGTCATCATGGCCAGCCATCCCCGCCCCATCCTCATTGTGAGTTCCGAATCCCGCGAAGGGGCGGCGCCAACTCTGCGCGCCCTGGAGTTGGGCGCCATTGATTTTGTGCCCAAGCCGTCCAGCGCCATCGATCTGGATATGAACAGCATTCGCGAGGAATTGATCCGCAAGCTGAAGATGGCCGCCAAAGTCCGGGTTGTGCGCACAATTTCCCGCTCCCCTCTGGCGCAGGGATTGGCCGGCGAGTCCACCGCGCGCGCCGCGGCGCCGGCGGCTGAAGTCCCCATCCGTGAGGCTGCTCCGGCAATGCCGGTTCCACCGGCGGCTTCGCAGGCAATGGGAATGCCGTCATTCTCCGCTTCTTCGACGTCTTCCCCGGCGATGGGAACCCCTTCATTCGCGGCGCCTTCGAGCGCGGCCCGTCCCCGGCCAAGCGTGCGCTTTCCGATTGTCTGTCTGGCCGCGTCCACCGGTGGGCCGGCTACCCTGATGCAACTCGTACCGGCGTTTCCCGCCAATCTTCCCGCGGCCATGCTGTTGGTTCAACACATGCCGGGAACATTCACGACGCAGTTTGTCGAGCAATTGGCGGAGGTGGCGGCACTGCGGGTGAAAGAGGCGGAATCCGGAGAGCTGATCGTTCCGGGGACGATCTACGTGTGTCCGGGTGCGAATCATATGCGGGTCTCTCCTTCCGGACGGGTGCTGCTGGAAGATGGTCCACGAATCTCCGGTTACCGGCCTTGTGCCGACGTAACCCTGGAAACAATGGCCTCCTTTGCCGGTCCCCTGAGCACTGCGGTGGTGCTGACGGGAATGGGGTCGGATGGCGCGCGCGGGGC
>CAZUCM010000136.1:0-7986 GCA_964619235.1 uncultured Terriglobales bacterium | reverse complement strand
GGCCGCCGCGCCCATGAGAGCCCGAGCAAGAAGATAAAGCGGATTTATGGTTCTACGTCCTTTGGATTCGAATGGCCGTGGCGCCGATGCCGCCGGCGCGCCGGCGCCCGCATGGAATGCGATCGCGGAACGGCAGAAGAATTGTGCCGCCGGCTATTGGCTGATCAGCCAGCCGGACCATGCGAATCTCTCCGGCGAGCTGGCCGCGCATTTTGTTTCGGATCGTTTTCCGCGGGTGGATGCGCAGCTGGCGCGCGCGATTGCCCTGCATGACTCCGGGTGGGCTATCTTCCCGCAGGAGTCGAATCCGCAATTGCCGCCGCGCCTGTGCGCCAACGGCAAGCCCCTTGCCTTTGTCGAATTTGAACCGGGGGAATTCCTGCAAGCCTGGACCGCATCCATCGACCGCGCCGCAGGCGTCTCTGCCGCGGGAGGAATCATCGTGAGCCGGCACTTCTGCGAGTTGGGGAATTTCCGGCTCGGTATTGGCGGCGATCTCGACGACGCCGGCCGCCGGCTGATCGCCGCCTTTCTGCAAAGCGAAGAGCAGCGGCGGCAGAAGCTGCAGGCCGCATGTTCAGCGGCTGCCGCGGAATTGGATGCCCTGCTGGAAGTCTTGAAGTTCTGCGATCTGTTATCCCTGTATCTTTGCTCCGGCGCCCGCGGCGAGGCCGAGTTCCCGCAGAAACTGACGGACCGCCCGGTGCGCATTTCGAATGCTGCCGGAGAAGACCTCTACCGTCTCAGTCCTTCGCCGTTTCAAAAAGACGCCGAATTGCGCGTGGTCAGCCTGGGCGTGTGCGCGCGCATGTTTCCCGTCTCCGGCGAAGCCAAAATGACGACGCTGGGATTCTTGCTTTGTTGAGGCGGCAATCATGTGGAGTGAACAGCCCGAATTTCCCGACTGTACGGTGACGACCAAATGACGGACGCCGCTACCCCTGAAGTCTCCACCTCCGGTCTTTGCCGTTATTACCAGATGGGCGGCAATGTCGTGCGGGCGGTCGATGGCGTCAGCCTGCGAATTGGCCGCGGTGAGTTTCTGGCGTTGCTGGGAAGCTCCGGCTCCGGCAAATCGACGCTGCTGAATTTGCTGGCCGGACTCGACCGTCCAACCTCCGGCGCGGTGGTCGTGCAAGGACGCGACCTGGCCGGCATGACTCCGGAAGAACTGGCGCGCTACCGCCGGCAGACCTCCGGCATTGTCTTTCAGGCGTTCAACCTGATCGGCTCGATGACCATGCAGGAAAACGTCGAACTGCCGTTGCGCTTCTCCGAGGTGGAGCGGGAATCGCGCCGCCAGCGTGCCCGTGAGGCGCTGGAGCGCGTCGGCCTGGGATCGCGATTGGCGCATCGTCCCGCCGAATTGAGCGGTGGCGAGCAGCAGCGTGCGGCACTGGCGCGCGCGCTGGTCAACCGTCCGGCCGTGCTGCTGGCCGACGAGCCTACCGGAAACCTGGATAGCCACAATGGGGAAGAGATTCTCAAACTCATAGGGGAATTCAACCGGACCCTGAACATGACCGTCCTCATGGTGACACACGAGCGTGCGCTGGCTGAGCGCTTCGCCCAACGCATCGTCTTTATGGCGGATGGCAAGCTTTGCGAATCATGAAGCACCAGGCACCGGGCTGCCAGCGCCATGCCGGAATCCGGCACGTTTGGCGTGAAGCTTGCAGCCTGGTGCTTGTAGAAGGTTAGACACACAATGAAGACCCAGGATGTTCTCGAGCTGGCCGGTCGCAACCTGCGCGAATCGCTCTTGCGCAATTCGCTTACCACCTTGGGCATTGCCGTGGGCGTGGCTTCGCTGGTGGCCATGCTCTCTTTGGGGATTGGCCTGCAAACCATGGCCAGTAAACGTCTGATGCACTCCGGTCTGTTTGACACGCTGATGGTAAGTTCGCGGCGGGAAATCCGCGGCTTCGGCGGCGGCATGCGCCCCGAACCTGTGGAGAGGCGGACCCTCGATGAGGCGGCCCGCGCCCAGATTGCGAAACTGCCCCATGTGATCGAAGTGTATCCCGAGATCCGCTTTACTACGGAAGTGCGTTACGCCGGCAGCTCCAGCTTGTCCACGGTCGCCGGTCTGCCGCCTTCCGCCAGCGAGAATGAGGCCTTCGAAGGCGTGCAGGGGCGCTTCTTTTCCGGCCCGCAAGCGGAAGAGGCTATCCTGCTGACCGACTTCGCGCAAAAGCTGAACCCGCAGACCAGCGCCCTCCTGGGACAGGAAATCTCCATCAACTATGCCGAGCGCCAGCCGTTGAACAGCACCGCCGAGCCGGGAGGATTTTCGCTGATGCGCCGCGAACGCCAGTTGCGCGTCGTGGGCATTATCGATCGCGAGCCGTACAGCGGACTGCGCGGCATGGGCGGCGCCGGCGTGTTTATCCCCCTGCAGCTGGCGGAATCGTTGAACGTCGTGCAGCCCGGAGATTTGCGAGGGCTGACCTCGGCTCCGAACGCCAGTGGCCGGACCTTTGAAAACCTTACCGTGCGCCTGGCTTCTCCCAATGACGTCGAGCAGGTGGAGGACGCGGTCAAAAAGATGGGCTTCGGCGCGCTTTCCATGCTGGATGCCACCCGGAACTTGCAGCGCTTTTTCGCCGTGCTCGATCTCTTTCTGGGCATCTTCGGCAGTCTGGCGCTGGCGGTGGCATCGCTGGGAATCATCAATACGCTGGTAATGGCCATTCTGGAGCGCCGCCGCGAAATCGGGATCATGAAAGCCATCGGCGCCAGCGACCGGGACGTGAAACTGCTGTTCTTTGCCGAAGCAGCCGCCATGGGCGCCGTGGGAGGCGTCATAGGAGTGTTTTTGGGCTGGATGCTGGGCCGGGTGATCAATCTCGGCAGCAACTTCTATCTGCGCCGCCAGCAACTGCCTCCCGAAAACCTCTGGCTGGTGCCCTGGTGGCTGGTGGCCGGCGCCATCGGTTTTTCGGTGCTGGTGACGCTGATTTCCGGGCTTTATCCCGCCGCCCGCGCCGCCAAACTCAATCCGGTGCAGGCGCTGCATTACGAATAATTCGCTGGTCATGGGCCATTGGCCTTTGGCCGGCAGCCCCGGGTCGCCACCTTGCCGGCCAACGGCGTTCGCTTAGCGGCTAAAATGACTTCTGTGAGGACATTGCGTACCCTCGGCCTGCTGCTGATTTGTCTTATCGCCTGGAGCGGGGCGTGGGCGCAAGGGCGAGTGGAATGCGATGCCGTGCCCAGCGCCATCCTGCGGCATCCGGTACGCTACTGCATCATCCTGCCGCCCGGTTATGAAGCCCAAAAGACCCGGCGTTACCCGGTGCTTTATTTCCTGCATGGTCTGGGCGGGGATGAAAGGGAGCTCGTCACCTCCGGCGCATGGGAAATCGAAGATCATCTGCGCGAAACCGGCAAAATCGGCGACATGCTGATTGTCGCCCCGGATGGCGGCAGCAGCTTCTATATCAACTCGCAGGACGGTAAAGTCAATTACGAAGATTTCCTGCTGCGCGAGTTTATTCCGGCCATCGAGCACCGGTATCGCGCTGCCGGAACGCGAAGCGGCCGCGGCATTACCGGCGTCTCCATGGGCGGTTACGGGGCGCTGCGGCTGGCCTTCAAGGATCCGTCTCTTTTTGCCGCCGTTTCCGCACAGATGCCGGCTCTATTTGGCACGGTTCCACCCATGCTGACCGGCGTCCCCGTTCACGGCCACCGGGTGACGGGCGTTTCCGCCTTCGGCGCAATTCCCAGTGAAGCCTTCTGGCAGCGGAACAGCCCGCTCACGCTGGCGCGCGCCAATGCCGCCCGGCTTCATCACCTGCAAATCTACTTTGATTGCGGCGATCAGGACGACTACGGCTTCGACTCTGGCGCCCGAAGCCTGGATCGTATCCTGACGGAAAAAGGCATACCTCACGAATTCCACATCTATCCCGGCGGACACGACTGGAACTACGTCGCCGCGCATTTCGCGGAGGTGTTGCAGTTCGAATGGAATGCGCTGGCGGGAAAAAGGGATTGAGCGCGCATGAGGCATAGGAGAATTTGTAATTTGTAATTTCAAATTTCAAATTGAAAAGCGGGTCGCACCGGAGCTGGTGGTTTCAATTACCAAATTTAAAATTACAAATTTAAAATTTAAAATTCTTCCCCGGTGAACGCCTTTTCTACACACGCAACAGCTTCTGCCTGCACCATTGGCTCGTCCCCAAACCCCCTAAGCCAGTGCACGCCGGGATCGCGCCGGAACCAGGTCAGCTGCCGCTTGGCGTAATTGCGGTGGGCCTGGGCCGCGGCCCAGAGAGCGGTCTTCCGGTTGGTCTCGCCTTGCAGAAACTGCATCACCTGCTTGTAGCCGGTGGCCTGCAACGGCCTTGCAGCCTGGCCGTATTGCTCGAAGAGCCGCGCGGTCTCCTCAATCAGGCCGGCGGCGAACATCTCTTCGGCCCGCTGGTTGATGCGGGTATAAAGCGCATTGCGCTCCGGCTCCAGGCCCAGGCGCAGAATCTGAAAACCCCGCAAAGGCTCACGTCCCCGCTGCCAAACGGCGGTCATCGGCTGGCGCGCGGTAATGCTGACTTCCAGGGCGCGTATCACTTTGGGAACGTCGTTCGGGTGTATGCGTCCGGCGGCTGCCTGGTCCAGGCGGCGTAACATGCGGTGCAGCCATTCGATGCCTCGCTTCTGCGCCGTGGCGCGCAAGCGTTCGCGCAGCGGTTCGGAGCGTTGCGGGCCGTCGGCCAATCCGTCCAGCAGCGCGCGAAGATACAGTCCGGTCCCTCCGGCGATGATGGGCATCCTCTGGCGGGTGGCGATTTCCTGCAACACCTGGCGGGCGCGCCGGGCATATTCTCCGGCGGTCATCAATTCGGCGGGATCCACGATATCCAGCAGGTGATGCGGGGCCCGGGCGCGTTCGGCGGCGGTGGGCTTGGCCGTACCGATCTCGAACTCGCGATAGACGGCCACCGAGTCGCAATTTACGATTTCGCCGCCATAGCGTTCAGCCAGTGCCAGCGCCAGCGCCGTCTTGCCGCTGGCAGTGGGTCCGGTAATGACAACCAGCAGAGGTTCCCCCACGTCAGCGGGTGCTCCAGTGAATGCCCCTGGCGAAGCGCGCCAGCGTAAAAAGGAAGATGATGATGGCAATCAGGATGGCTCCCAGCGTTTCCGCGCGCCGGGCACGATGGGAAGCTTGGCGGTCCTGATGGTTGCGCGGCATAGCAGCATTGTAATTCCAGTTTCACTGCAAATGCAGGTTCAACGCGGAGGCACGGAGGCAGGGAAAAATGGGAAAACGGGGAACTGACGCCGGCAAAAAGTTCAAGCTCCAGACCGCACCTTGGCGGTGCCGGCCTGGAGCTTGAGACTTGTAACTTGAAGCTACTTTCTAGTGATCGCTGCCGCGCTTCCAGGACATCAATTCGCCCAGGGTAGCGCTGGAGCCGTCGCCGGCGTGCTTGTAGCTTTCGACCTCGGTGCGGCTGGCTTCTTCGCCAACGGCCCGGATCGAGAGTCCCACTTTCTTCTCTTCCGGATTCATCTTGATGATCTTGAAGTCGAATTCGACGCCCGGTTCGAGCTTCAGCGGTTGACCGTTGTCGTCGGCAGCCTCGGAATTGTGGCAGAGGCCTTCCACGCCGTCGGAAATTTCAATGAATGCGCCGAAGCTGGCTACGCGCAGTACCTTGCCGTGCACCACATCGCCGATGCGGTGGTTCTGGAAGAAGGTCTCCCACACGTCCGGTTCCAGCTGCTTGATGCCCAGCGACAGGCGGCGGTTATCCGGCTCAATCGCCAGTACCTGCGCCTTCACGCGATCGCCCTTCTTCAACACTTCGGAAGGATGCTTCACGCGCTTGGTCCAGCTCAGGTTGCTGACGTGCACCAGTCCGTCGATGCCGTCTTCGATTTCGATGAAAGCGCCGAAGTCGGTCAGGTTGCGGACCCGGCCCTCGACCACGCTGCCCAGCGGATACTTTTCGTGCAGGCTTTCCCAGGGATTTGTCTCCAGTTGCTTGAGACCCAGGGAGATGCGGCGCTCCTGCGGATTCACGTTGAGCACCACCGCTTCCACCTGATCCTGGACGCCGACCAGCTTGGAAGGGTGCTTCATGCGCTTGGACCAGGTCATCTCGCTGACGTGCACCAGGCCTTCGATGCCCTGCTCCAGTTCGATGAACGCGCCGTAATCGGTCACGCTGATCACCCGGCCTTTGACGTGGGCGCCGATCGGATAGCGCTCGGCCGCGTCCAGCCACGGATCAGGCGTCAGCTGCTTAAAGCCCAGCGAAACCCGCTGCTTCTCTTTGTCGAACTTCAGCACCTTCACCTGGATGTGGTCGCCCACCTGTACCAGGTCGCGGGGATGCGTCAGCCGGCCCCAGCTCATGTCGGTGATGTGCAACAGGCCGTCGATGCCGCCCAAGTCCACGAACGCGCCGTAATCGGTGAGGTTCTTCACCACGCCGGTTAATACCGCTTCCTCGTGCAGTTGCTCGAGGGTATGCGTACGCTTTTCCGAAACTTCCTCTTCCAGCAGCTGCTTGCGCGAAACCACGATGTTGCCGCGCTTCTTATTCAGCTTGATGATGCGGACATCGAAGGTCTGGGCCCGCAGGGCCTCCAGATTGCGCACCGGACGGACATCCACCTGCGAACCGGGCAAAAAGGCGCGCGCGCCGAGAATATCGACCGTCAGACCGCCCTTGATCCGCTCGATCGCCGTGGCCTTGATGGGCAACTTCTCGTTGTACGCATGGTCAATTTCGTCCCATGCCCGAAGCCGCTGTGCCTTCTGATGGCTCAGATTGACGTAGCCTTCCTCGGTGTGGCCCTTCTCCTGCATGACGTCGATTTCGTCGCCGGGCTTCACCGTCGGATTGCCATCCGGACCCATCACTTCGGCGATCGGCACCATGCCTTCCGACTTCTGGCCGATATCGACGACCACCTGAGTTGCCGTCACCTTGATTACGGTGCCTCGAAGGACACGGTCCTCGCCAGGCGCGTTTTCCGGCTCCGGATTCGAATATGCCTCCAACGCCGTGGCGAAATCCATGACATCGGACTTCTCTTCATGCGTTGCCTGAGCCGAAGGCTCATTCGCCGCGGGTGCAACGAACTGCTCTTCGGGAGCCGGAGACACTTCCTCCGCTGGTGCGGAGACCTCGACGGCCGGCGTTTCAGGAGTAACTTCTTCCGGCGCAGGCGTTTCGGCGGCCTGTGGTTCGGCAGCTGTGGTTGTTTCCGCGGCTGGCATTTCGGTTTCTGCCGCGGAAGTGGAGTCGGTGGCGATTGCGGTTTCGGTGGTAGCTTCAGAAGTAGGCGTATCAGTACCCTGGGTTAAAGAATATACATCGGAAATTGCCGGCTCATTGGCCGTAGTCGTAGACTGCGTCCCGGATGCAGAACTGCTCGCGTCCTGCGATGTGATGGAAGGGAAGTCATTGAAGGCGGTGTTGTTGTTGTCGTCGAACAAGACCATTGTTTCTCACCCACCCCGCCTGATGCTGCCGGTGTTGTGGGCACCACGTTTTTTTCGGGCGCGTGTAACGAAGCAAGCTGTTTCCTCAAGATTTGACGGACTGCTGGCAAAGATCGTCAAAGTGAGTTGCCCGATGCCGGGCAGAACCAGCGGTCAGCTATCGAGGGCAAGAAGCCGCTCCGAGACTTCTCGACTATAGCAACGATAGCTCCGCAGTGTCAATCGAATGTGGCCGGGCCCACGCCCAATTTATCGAAAATTCATGGTGGCGACACCCCCAATCCACACTCCGCGGCTGGATCGGCCGCGATCCTCCGCGGACCAACGCCTGGAAGTTCCAGCCAAAATATGGAAACTGCGAGCTGGAAGCCCACTCTTGCTGCAAACTGCAAACTGTAAACTGCAAACTCCTTTGTGCTACCCTGCCCTGCATGGACTACCTGTATACGCCGTGGCGGTACGCATACGTCAGCACCGCGGACAAGGCCACTGCATGCGTGTTTTGCGAAAAACAACAC
>CAZUCM010000135.1:696-8005 GCA_964619235.1 uncultured Terriglobales bacterium | reverse complement strand
CGGAACTGTGCAGGCCAACCAATGTGCCCAGGCCTCCGCTATCGATGTAGGAAACCTCCGCCAGATTGAGTACCAGCTGTTTCGTTTCGTCCAGCAATTCCCTGACCCGCTCCCGCAGGGCCCTGGTTTCCTCTCCAAAGACGATACGGCCGCTGCACTCCAGCACCACTATGCCATCCAATATTCGGGTATCCATTTTTAGCATCATGTGAAATTCCTCCTGGTTGCGAATTGCGAAGGACGGGCTCTTGCCTCGCCACTCGCCATTCGCAGCCGCACCGTGCAATCCAGGCGAACCGGCTGCGCAACCGATCGTTGTGCCTGCCGCCGCCTTCGGTGTTTCTTGTGCCTCCTTCGGCCAATTCGCTGCCGGCGATATCGGCCCATTGCACCTTCCGGCCATATCCATGCTTTCCAGTGAAAGTTCAGCGAAAACCGCCTTCCCTGCATCAACGCCGCCTGAAACCGGCTCCGCCGCCATGCTTCCGGTAACGCATCGTTGCCGGCGGCAGATGCAAAAAAAGCATTTCCGCTCAGATTATTAGATGATCCGGAACGCGATCTGGTTCTTTGCTTTGCGCCTTCGGAATCAACCGGCGCTATCGGTATAATCCATAAAGAGATGAGCTATACAGTACTGGCGCGAAAATACCGGCCACAGAACTTCAGCGACGTGATCGGACAGGACCACGTGACGCGCACCTTGAAGAATGCGCTCACCCAGGGACGCATCGCCCATGGCTACATTTTCAGCGGCCATCGTGGAATCGGGAAGACCACCGTGGCGCGCATTCTGGCCATGGCGCTGAACTGCCGATCCACCGGCGAGGCGGCGGCCGAACCTTGCGGAGAGTGCGATTCCTGCGTCGAGATTCGCGAGAACCGCTCGGTGGACGTCATTGAAATCGATGCCGCCACCAATCGCGGCATCGATGAGATCCGGGAACTGCGCGAGGCGGCGCGTTACCGGCCGGCCCGCGATCGCTATAAGATTTACATCCTCGATGAGGCGCATCAGATTACCGATGCCGCCTTCAATGCCCTGTTGAAGACCCTGGAAGAACCGCCCAGCCATATCGTCTTCATGATGGCTACGACACAGGCGGAAGACATCCCTCAAACCATCCGCTCGCGGTGCCAGCATTTCAGCTTTCATGCCGTGAAGTTCGACGATATCGTCGGGCAGTTGCGAGGCATTGCCGAACGCGAACAAATCCAGGCCGAGGACGATGCTCTGGCGATGCTGGCCGAAGCCGGCGACGGCTCCATGCGCGATGCCCTCAGCATCATGGATCAGGCCATCGCCTGCTGCGGTCAGCATCTGACCGGCGATGCCCTGCGCCAGTTGATCGGCGCCGTACCTTCGGAAGTGCTCGAGGATATGCTCGGCGCCGTTCAGCGCAATTCCAGCGAGGAGATGCTGCGCCTGGTCGATAAGCTGGTCACCGAAGGCCAAAGCCCGGCCCACTTCGCGCGCCAGTTGATCCGCTTCCTGCGCAATGCCATGGTCGCCAAAGTCGCCGGCGGCGAGTCATCGTTGCTTCAGATTTCCAGCGACGAACGCGCGCGCGTCACCCGGGTAGCCGAATGGTTCTCCGAAGAGGATCTGGCCCGCTTCCTGCAAATCATCCTGCGCATGCATTCGGAGCTCGGATACAAGCAGGAGCAACGCTTCCTGCTGGAACTCGGCCTGTTGAAACTGGTTCATGCGCAGCGCCTGCTTCCCATCGAGCAGTTGTTGACCGGCGCGGAATTACCGCCGGCGGCCCGTCCGGCTCAGGCGACCGGAAGCACGCGGGCGCCCGCGCCACCGCCGCAACCGCGGACGCAAGCCAGCGCGCCCGCCCGCCCGGCCAGTTCACCCTTTGCCGCCGATTTGGCACGCAAGAACACACCCCGCTCCGATGCCTCCCCCGGCCCTCAGGCCGAAATGAGCGCCGCGGCGGCCGCTCCCGCCCCCGCGCCTATGGGAAATCAGGGGCCGCTGACCGAAGCCGAATTGAGCAATCACGTCATTGGCGCTGCCGAGGCCGCCGGTCACTTCGATCTGGCGAATATGATGCGCAACGGCGAATGGAAGCTGAACGGCGGAGAACTTCTGGTGCAGGTGGCCGATCCGCCTGTACTGGTGCAAATGGCCTTCAAGAAAGAAGCGGAACAGGCGCTGAATACTGCGGCCTCCGCCGCCCTGGGCCGTGCCGTACGCATCAAACTCGCCGGGAACGCCAAAGTCACCGCGAGCCCGCAGGCGGCGAGTCCCGGGCCAAACAACGCGGTTCGCGGCCGGGTGGCCGATGAACCCATCGTCAAACGAATTCAGGAAAAATTTGGGGCCGAAATCCGGTCGGTCATCGATTACCGGGAAAAGAACTGAGCGGAGCAACACAATGGGAATAGGTGGATTCGATCCAAAGCAAATACAGGACATGATGTCCATGGCGCGCCGCCAGTACGAAGAACTGCAGCGCAAGATGCAGCAGACCGTGGTTGAATCCTCGGCCGGCGGCGGCAGCGTGACCGTAAAGATGAACGGGCAGAAGCACGTTCTCGGCATCGTCATTGACCCGGAAGCCGTCAAGGCCGGCGATCTGGAGATGCTGCAAGACCTCATTGTCGCCGCCTTCAACGGCGCCGCTCGGCAGGTGGACGATTCCATGCAAAGCAGCGTGGGCGGCATGCTTGGCGGCCTGCAAGGACTGCTGTAACTCATCATGGCCAAGTTTGCTGAGCCGATGGCTCGTTTAATTGATGAACTGAAGAAGCTGCCGGGAATCGGCGGCAAGAGTGCGCAACGCCTGGCATTCCATATCCTGCGCTCCAGCAACGACGATGCCGAGGCGCTGGCGATTGCGGTGCGGGATGTAAAAGCCAGCTTGCGCCTGTGCTCGCAGTGCAACAACATCACAGACGTCGATCCCTGCGTCTATTGCACCAGCGCCACGCGCAATCAACGCCTGGTATGCGTGGTCGAAGAACCCACCAACATCGCCGCCATTGAAAAAACCAGGCAATACAACGGCAGCTACCATGTGCTGCACGGCTGCATCTCCCCCTTGCATGGCGTCGGCCCCGACCAGTTACGTACGGCGAATCTGGTGCGCCGGGTGGAGCAGGGAGAAGTGGATGAAGTCATCCTCGCCACGAATCCGACCGTGGAAGGCGAGGCGACCGCCGGATACGTGGCCGATATGCTCAAACGGCCGGGACTGAAAATCACCCGCATCGCCACCGGCATCCCCGCCGGCAGCGACATCGAGTATGCCGACGAAGTCACCATGACTAAGGCTATGGAAGGAAGACGGGAAATTCAGTAACCGGTAATAAGCGCCAGGTAATCAGCCGGCATCGGCGTGCCGGCGTTCTTCGTTGTCCCCATGCGGCCAGAGGGTTCTGTTCCGGCTTATTATTTTCTGCGCTTAATCGATTAGGTTCTCAGCTTCGCCAGCAGATCCTGCGGGTGCACCGGCTTCGCCAGAATCTCGAATTCGTGTCCCTGGGCGCGCGCATTTTCCAGAAGATCGGCGGTAGCGGCCTGTCCGGAGAACAACAGAATCTTGCATCCGGGCAGGAATTTACGGATGCGAATGGCGGCCTCGATGCCGTTCATGTCCTGCATGATCACGTCACTGATAATCAGGTCCGGATTCACGTCGTGCGCACGCTCAACGGCAGCGGCGCCGGAATATACGGCCGAAGCCTCGTAACCGTGTTGATTCAGAATGATCGCCAGCGTATCGGCGATCACGTGTTCATCATCAACCACCAGCACCTTCGGCTTCCTCTTGGTTCCCGTCATCCGGTAAACGCTCCTGTCAGTGTCAGATCTCGATTTTCATCGGCATACCGGCTGCGGCCTCCCGCCTGGAAACACCGCCGGCTAATCCCTTTGAAGCAGTGCTATTTTACAGGAAACCCCCGGCTGCAAGTGACGGCATTCAATTTTCCTGTAGTATCTTGCTTGGAATGGAAGCAGGGAGACCCCCAATGACGAAATCCGAACCAGCCAATCCGCCAAAAGTTAACCGCACTCCTGAGGAGGCAACCCAAAACATTGCGGAAGCCCATCGCCTGTTGACCACCTTGCGCGAACGGTTGGACCGCCATCCGGAGTTGGAACAGGCAATCGAGAAACTGGAAATGGCATTGAGTACTTTGACCATCAAGAGTGGCGGCCTGTTGTAGCTCATTGGCCGTAGCGCATTCGCCACCCGCTGAAAACCGGCTACTGGCCAACCAAACCTCCCACCGGCAGCAGGCAGTCGACCGAGCTCATCAAGTGCAGGTCGAACGGCAGCGATTCTCCGAACATGCGGACCGCATCGCCGTGCCCCGGCACAACATATTTCCTGAGAGCTTCAAGCAAGTCTTCCGCGATTCCCGCCGCGCCCAGCCGGCTAGCCGCCTCGCGGCGCAATTCGGCTTCCAGATCCCGGGCGCCATCGCCGGTGAATCGCCCGATTTGAATCACGGCATGGGCCACCTCAGGAGTTAAATCAGGCCGCTCCAGCAGGACCTTCACCCATCCTGCCGCCGTCTCCGCCGCCACTACACAGCTGAGCGGTCCATATAACGGGATGCGCGCGCCCATTCTGCCCAGGGCCCCAAGCCATACGCTTTCCGTCGCATCTTTTGCAATTTTGGACACCAAGTCGTTTCCTAAAGAAACTCGCAGCGCAGCCGGCAAATGCTCCAGGCTGGCCAACAGGCGCCATGTCTCATATTCGATCTGGCGATTGGACCGCCCGCCTTTCTTCTTTCCGCCACTGCGCAATATGGCCATCTGCTTTCGGTAAAGCTCTTGCTGCTGGCTCGCGTTCAGCCCGCCGGAGACGCGCCGCCTCAAAACCAGCCACTCCACCTCGGGCTGCAAATCTCCGGGAAAAGCCGCTCCACCGCGATAGATCTTCTGGATCTGGCTCATCCGCGCTCCGTCACCGGGAGCGCCAAACCCTGGCCGTAAACAAAATCCCAACAGGTTCAGCCACCGGACCTCGTGCGCCGGCGACCTTCTGCGTCCCTCCGCACCTTCAAGTATTACATCACTAAAGCGCCGTATCACACTAAGAGACCATCGCTCTTTCCTGATTCCAAGTTGTGTCTCGATCCTGCCTGTCAGGCTTGCCGGAGTGATGTCGTCGCCATCCTGTCCGTCTCCCTTCCGGCCAAATACCAGGCGAATCGAGCCCATGGCAGACTCCAGCGCTGCCTCATCGACTGTCGCCGCACCAGCCCTGTGTACGCCAACCTCCGGGTGTCCGTCCGCCGGCTTCCCCCCGGCTTCCTCTGAAGACAACTGAACGTGACCTCGCAATTCAAACTGCAGCCGCCATCGATGCGGCGAAGTCAACGACTCGCACCAAAGCTCCAGAGTCCCCAACTCGGTAAAAGTCACACTCAACCGCACCGCCAGCTCGATTTCGCGCAGCTTCTTGCCGTAGCGCAATACGGTGACCAGCGGAGCGTGACGATGTGCCGGCTCATGCTCCAAAGACGCAACTTCGCCGTGGGTCTCGTGCCGCACTCTCGAGCTGTACAGGGCAAACGAGGCCGGGCGATTGGCCAAAACCGTGAATTCCCGGCCGGTAAGCGGAAGCGTTGTGCCCTCATCAATCCCGGCCGGCAACACACACACGGCTTCCATCTGTTCGGATCGCAGCCCTATGTAGTAGGTTCTCGCACTGCCGGCCCTGATTCGTACACCGGCGCCGTGCCGGACCCGCCCGTAATAAGCCGCCCCCTTCGCCACTGCGGAGGCCATGGCCTCGCTCGGTAAAGTCTTGGGACGCCAGACTTCCCCCGCTTCCGGAAACCAGCCGGCCACCGCCGAGACAATCCGCTCGCGCGCGCTGGCTGGAGTGCAGAAGCCTCCATTGAACAGGATCGCATCCGGCCGGGCCATAGCGGCACTCGCCCCGTCGCCACCTGCGGGCGAAGCGGGAATCCGCATTGCCGACGCAGCCTGTGTCAGGAACGCCGCCAGATGTTTTGTAATCGCCGGATCGGCGGCATAGGGCAGACCCAACTCACGCAGCCCCATCGGCCGGCCGCGCTGCGGCAGCTCGTCCGCGGTGGTCAGCGGCAGAAACCCGGAGCACAGGATCTCCACAACATCCTCGCGGCGCAGTTCCCCGCTGAGCATTTGGCCGACGACCGAGCGGCCGCCGCCCAGAATGGTGATGGGCAGGCTGGCCGTTTCCGGCTCACTCAGCAGCCGCTCCTTTGCCGCGCAACAGGCGCGCCTTAAGGCCTGGCGCTGGCGTGCATTCAGGCGGGCATCGCCGAGCCGTTCCTCCACCCGGCGTGCCAGCGCAAGATCGAGATTGTCGCCTCCCAGCAGCAGGTGTTCGCCGATGGCAGTTCGCTCGAATTGCACTTCGTTGTCCACAACCCGAACCCGCACCAGACTGAAGTCGGTAGTGCCGCCTCCGACATCGCAAATCAGGATCAGCTCACCGTCGCGCAGTTCCTTCTTGAGCAGCTGCGGGTGGCCGGCAATCCAGGCATAGAAGGCGGCCAGCGGCTCTTCCAGCAGCGTCAAGTGCGGCAAGCCGGCCTGGCGAGCCGCTTCCACCGTCAATTCGCGGGCCTCGGCATCAAACGATGCCGGAACGGTAAGCACGATCTCCTGATTCTCGAAGCGGCAGGCCGCGTCATCGGCGGCCATAAGATGATTCCATGCCTCACGCAGATGCAGCAGGTACCGCGCCGACGCCGTGACCGGAGAGATCATCGGCTGCGGAGGCTCGGCGCCTCGCGGCAATATGCCGGCGCGTCGGTCCACCGCATCGTTGCACAGCCAGGATTTCGCGGACGCCACTTGCCTTCCGGGTATCAGCGCTCCCTGCTCTCGCGCCATGGCGCCGGTAACTGCCTGCGGATGCTCCTCCCAGGGCAGGCTCAAAGCCTCGGCAGGCAATTCATCGGCAACCGGAAAATACAAGAATGACGGAAGCGCGGGCAGTTCGCGGACCTCTCCCGGACCAACCAGCTGCGGTACTTCGAAGACGCGGATCGGCCTCTCCTCCCCGGCGGCCTCCTGCGTATCGATATAGGCCACCACGCAGTTGGTGGTCCCCAGATCGATGCCTATCCAATAACGAGCCGAGGGTTCCATCAGGCGACCAACTCACCGCTCTTCTCGCGGATATTGAGCTCCAGCTTCCAGCGCTGCGCGCCGTCTCGCGAGACGCACCAGACTTCCAGCGTACCCAATTCCGTGATCCTGGTTTCCAGCCGTACCGGCAGAATAGCTCCCTGCTGCCCTGCAACATTCAGCGTCACCTCAAGCGGACTTAGCTCCTGCAGTTCG
>CAZUCM010000135.1:0-686 GCA_964619235.1 uncultured Terriglobales bacterium | reverse complement strand
TCGTCGCCCCAATCTTCCAGCAGGCTGCCAATGGGGTCCTGCTTGCGTACGACAGAACTCAGAAAACGAAATTCGGCCGGTTCGCCGACCACCAGTCCAAACTCCCGGCTGGGAATGGCAGCGTCTGCGCCTTCCTCCATCCCAAACGGCACCACGCACAGCGCCTTGAGCGGCGCCGGCATTCCCGGAATTGCCGGCATGGCGCTTTCGATGCCGATGTAATAGCTCCGGGCCGCGCCGCTGCGAATGCGCGCTCCGCGTCCCCGGCGGGCCTTTCCATAATAGGCGGCGCCGCGAGCCACGGCATGCTCCAGATCGGGCGCATCCAAAACCTGCTCCGCCGCCAGCGGATCGAAGCCCTCCTGACGCAACCAGCCGTTCATCACCTCGATAAACCGTTCCCGCAGCATGGCGGCTTTCATGACGCCGCCATTGAACAAAACGTGCGTCGGGCAGGCCAATCCACTGCTCCCTCGTCTTATGTTTTCCGCTTCCGGGCTGTTGCGAACCTGTTCGGAAAGGAAGCGCGCCAGGTGCTTGGTGATCGCCGGGTCGGCTGCATAAGGCAGACCGAGCTCCTGAAAACCGATGCGCCGCTGCCGCGCCGGAAGATCGCCGCTCGCCACCTGCGGGAAGAATCCATCGACCAGAACCCGGTCGAGGTCGTCGCGCTCCAATTCGGTCTT
>CAZUCM010000134.1:0-8024 GCA_964619235.1 uncultured Terriglobales bacterium | reverse complement strand
CCTTCTGGATGGCGGACTGGCCCCGGAAAGCCAAATGGTTGGCGGCAGAAGAAAAGCAATTCCTCACCGAGCAATTTCAACGGGAGATGGCTGCCAAGACGGCCGCAAAGCCCTACACCGTAGGAATGGCGTTCCGCGACCCCGAAGTTCTCAAACTATGCCTGGCCTATTTCCTTTGGCTTACGGGATTCTGGGGATTCACCTACTGGCTGCCGACAGTACTGAAAGCCGTCTCGGGCTGGTCCAATCTAGCGGTAGGCGAATTGGTCGTCATACCCATGGCATGCTCTCTGGCCGCCATGCTCGCCATCGGGCACTCGTCTTCCAAGCGAAACGAAAAACGCTGGCATGGCGCGATCGGCCTGTTCGTTGGCGCTGCCGGCCTGGGCGTGGGCGTATTTCTGCATAACCCATCCGTAGCCTTTTTGTTCGTGATACTGGCGGCCATCGGCGTCTATGCGCCCTTTGGAGTGTGGTGGTCGTACCCCACGACGTTTCTTTCCGGCGCCGCCGCCGCCGGGGCCATCGGCATGATCAACTCCTGCGGCAACATTGGCGGTTTTGTGGGGCCGTATGTCACCGGCTGGATCAAGCACAAAACCGGATCCTTCACCGGCGCCTGGTTATACCTGGCGCTCTCGCTGCTGCTCTCCGGCTTGATTGTTCTGACCTTCAAGAAACAGGCGCCGGTAATGGAAACAGCCGTCCCTGCGTCACCGCAAAATACTTCATAATATCCATGAATACCTCAACGAGGCCGCCGAGCGGATCATCCGGGAAGAGGTCTTTGGCAACGCCGAAGAAGCCGTCGAACCGCCACAATAGGACGCCTTATGCCGGCAGGCAATTCTCCGGCGTTCGATCGGGCATGGGCTGCGCCATACTGGGTTTCGGCTCCAGTTGCTCCATCAGTTGCGGCATAATGCCGGCGACCATCTCCGCCGCCTCGCGCAATACATCCAAATCCTCGTTCGAGAAGTCGGGCCCGGCAGAGGTCTGATCGAAACCCTTGCGGGATATCTGCAGCACGCCCACAACGCTCGCGGAGAAAGCGATCAGAGGAGCGGACATGAGCTTCTGAATGGCCTTCGGCTCAAGCGTAGCCGCTTCGGACTTGCCCAGCGTCACGTCCTCGAACACGCGACTGTGTTTGACCTGCACGAACCGGTTAAACAACTCCGCTCTGCGGCAGCGTGCCGTGCGCGCAGCCACCGAGTAACTCGACAACGGGATAACGCCCGCCTGCCGCAGCTCTTCCGGAAATACGAATCGCAGCTGACCGCCCTGCATTCGCAGCAACGCCACTTCGCTATGCCGTACACCAAACAGATTCGCCAGTTCCGTTACCAGTTGGCCGGGGGTGCAGCTGTCCTGTTTCACCAGTTTATTCAGGCTCTTGAGTTCTTCGTGCTTATTCATGGACAAGGTTGAGTGCAGTTTGACTGCCGAATTGAGCCTGCCGGTGACGGACAAAAACGCCCGGCGCAAGTGATTCAGCTTAAAGACCTTAGATTCTACGGTCGGATTGCAGGAGGCATCATCAGCGGAAAAGTTGACAAACCTTGTCAGCCGGCGGAGCCCATTTTCGTCAAGGTTCGCCGAATCAACGCGACCGGTGCACCAGCACGCTTACCAGTTCTCCCGGGAGCATAGACTCCCGCTCCGGCGGCACCACCAGGTAACAATTCGCCCGGGCAGCAGCGGCAATGTCGCCGGAACCTTGCCAGCGAACGATCTCCACCTCGGCGATTTCGAATTCTCCGCCCAGCACCGCCGGCAAAAAGCGGGTCAGCCCGGTTTTGCACCGCACCTCCGAGCGCAGCTTGGCCTGGAGAAACACCAGTGGCCTCACCGTGGCGCCCGAAAGGGCCTCGATCACCGGCCGGACAAACAGGTCGAAGGTCACCGCGGCAGACACCGGATTCCCAGGCAATCCGAAAAAGAGTCGCGGCGGGACGGCGGCGCCTTCCCCTTCCGCCGGCACACTTCCAAAGACAACTGGACGTCCGGGTTGGATGAGTACCCCGGTGAAATAGAACTCCGCGTGCAACCGCGCCAGCTCCTGCTCGACCAGATCGTATTTCCCCATGGAAACTCCGCCCGTAATCACCAGCAGATCGGCTGTCAGCCCCTGGGCAATCGCCTGGCGCAGAGAATCGGCTTCATCCCTCGCGGCCGGCAAAAGGATGGGATGCGCTCCGGCTTCGGCAGTCTGCGCGGCCAGCGAGTAACTGTTCGAATTACGAATCTGGCTGGGGCCGGGGCGTGCGGCCACCTCCACCAATTCGTCTCCCGTCGAAAGAATTGCCACCCGCGGCCGCCGATAAACCAGGACCTCGGATTGGCCAACGCTGGCGGCAACGGCAATGGCCGCCGGGCCCAGGCTTGAACCCACGGCCAGCAGCGATTGTCCCGCCCGGGCTTCGGCGCCCTGCGGCACAATATTTTCGCCGCCGGTTACGCTACGCGCCGGAATCATGAATTCGCCTTCGCGCGCCGCATACTCGACCATCAGCACCGCGTCGGCCCCGGAGGGCACGGGCGCGCCGGTCATAATCGCCATCGTCTCGTCCGGTTGCAGGCTGCGGGAGAGCGCTTCACCGCAGGCGCCCGCCTTAATTTCACCAACCACATGCAGGCGCGCCGGAAGATGGGTCAGGTCGGCGACCCGGACCGCATAACCATCGCGAGTTGCGCGCGCGAACGGCGGAAAATCCCGATCGGCAACAATGGCTGCCGCCAGTACCCGTTGCCTTGCCGGCAACAGCGGAACGGATTCCATGCCGCCGGGTTTCCGCAGGCGGGCATGTTCCTCGACAATTCGCCGCGCGGCCGCGAAAGTCACCACACTCATACGGACAGAGATTAGCAGAAAGTTGTTGCTCGTTGGTCGTTGCTCGTTGGCCGCGGGCCGGAAACGAAAGCGGAAGGCGCTGGCGACGCGAAGGACAATCCGGAAGTGTGGTTCGCCGGCGCGAAACGGGGGCCGGGAAACGGCCTTCCGAATGGTGACGAGGTATCGAAGGTGGAACGCAAAACGAGAAACGTGAAACGCTCTAATGTTATGATGACCGCATCATGGAACAAGTGAACATTGGCATAGTTGGCCTGGGCAATATAGGCACGGGCACGATGACGATTCTGGCGGAGAACGCGGAGCAAATCGCGCTCAAACTGGGTTGCCAACTGCGGGTAACGGCGGTGTGCGATCTGCTCATCGAGCAGAAGACGATTCCCGAAGGACTGGGACCGGTATTCAAGACCAATAACTGGCGTGAACTGGTGGCCCGTAAGGATGTGGACATTGTGGTGGAACTGGTGGGCGGCACCAAGGTCGCCGCCGACGTCATCCATGCGGCGATCGCCGCCAGGAAGTCGGTGGTCACCGCCAACAAGGAATTGATGGCGCTGAGTGGCGCCGATATCTGGGAAGAGGCGATCGCCGCCGGAGCCAACATCGCCATGGAGGCCAGTGTTGCCGGGGGAATTCCGATTCACGCCGTCCTGCGCGAGGGGATATCGGGCGACCGGATAGTCGCCTTATACGGAATCCTCAACGGAACCAGCAACTACATTCTTACGGAAATGGAAAAGCACGGAACGCCGCTGGAGACGGTGCTGGCGGAGGCCCAGCGGCTGGGCTATGCGGAAGCGAATCCGACCAACGATATCGACGGCTTCGATGCCCGCTCCAAACTGGCTATTCTTTCGGCCCTGGCGTTCGGCGAACGGATTACGCCCTCCGACATTTATACAGAAGGCATCCGGCGCCTCTCTCCGCTGGACTTCGAGTACGCGCACCTGCTGGGGCATACCATCCGGCTGTTGTGCGCCGCCCGGCAAACCGAAGACGGCCTGGTGCTTTCGGTTCGGCCGGCGCTGGTTTCCAGCGCCACCATTCTGGCGGGCGTGCAGGCTTCCTACAATGCGGTCTGGGTCAAAGGCCATTATGGGGAAGACACGTTTTACTATGGCCGCGGCGCCGGTCCCCGGCCCACGGGCGTGGCCGTGGTCAGCGACCTGATGCGGGTGGCCCGCGAAATCCGGGACGGCAGTCCGAAGCGGGTTTCGCCCTTTGCCCATCAGCGTCTGGGCATTTACAAGCCGATCCCGGTTACCCGCCAGAGGCGCGCTTATTATCTTCGCTTCCGGGTCGCCGACCGGCCGGGAATTATTTCGGCATTGTCGGGGATTCTGGCTGACAAACACATAAGTATCGACGCGGTCTTGCAATTGCCTTACGACAACAAGCACGATTTGCCGTTTGTCATCACGCTGGAACCCAGTGCCGAAGAGGCGGTGCGCCAGGCGGTGGAAACCATGTCGAAGCTCGACTTTATGCTGGAGCCGCCGCTGGCTCTGCCAATCGAACCGTCCTTGTAGAGCGGTTGCTCGCGCGGCACGCTCTATCCGGGACACATCCCGCCAAGGCAACATCAGGGGGAGCGTTCGTAGTACCGGCGATGAGGAAGTCGTTTTGGATGCAGGCCAAAAACTTCGAGCCTTACGGGATTTGCTGGGCCTCTCCATGCGCCAGGTGGAAGCCTCGAGCGGCGCCCTGGCGGTCCGGCACAAGAACTCCGGCTATGCGATTCCCCTTAGCCGGCTCTCCGAAATCGAAAACAAGGGGGTCGTGCCCAGCGCGTATCGTTTTTACTCCCTGGCGGTCATCTATCGCCGTGACCTGCGGGAGTTACTCGGCTACTACGGCATGGATGTAAATCAAATGGCGGCCGAGGCGGATACATCGGAGGCGCCGAACTCGCATCTTTCCACCGTGCTCGATTACGCCGGCCTGGCTAACGTTCCGCTGCGCGTGAACCCCGATTTTGATCCGTTGCGAACCTCCCACCTGGGCTCCCTGATCGAGGAATGGGGGCTGGTTCCCCTGGCTTCCTTGAGCCAGTTCGCCAATCCCAATTACACCTACGGTTATGTCGGGACCGAGGATTTCATGATGTACCCGATCCTGCTACCCGGATCGTTCGTGCAGGTGGATGAATCGAGAAATAAAATCATGGAGGGAAGCTGGCGCTCGGAGTATGAACGGCCGATCTATTTTGTAGAAACCCGTCAGGGGTACAAGTGCTGCTGGTGCTCGTTGAAGAACAGCCAGATCACCCTCCAACCGCACCCGCTTTCGTCGGAACCGGGACAGGTTCTGCGCTATCCGCAAGAAGCGGAAGTTATTGGCCAGGTGGTAGGAGTGGCCATGCGGCTTCGCGACTGGCGCCTGCCTGCCCAATGATTTCCCTTACGAGGCTCCAGGTTGTTCCGGATTTGTAACAAAATCGCTTTCTCGTTGAGCGCCGCGGAACTCGGGATAATCTCCGTTTATGGCCACAGGCCATATAGGAGCTCCCATGAAGATTCGTCTCGCGCTTGCGTTGATGTTGGTTCTCGGCATTGGCACCTCGGTTTATTGCACAGAGAAGGCCCCCGCACTGTCATACCAAATCACGGTGGCTTGCTGCAGCGGAGGCAGCCCGGATACGCCCGGCCCAATACCTCTTCCGACGCCGCTAAAGTAATCGGCCGGGGCCGCCACCCAGGCGCGGAGGGCGGCCCTTGAATTTATACTCCCGGCCCCTGCTCTTGTGCTTATGGATCGCAATCATGATTGCCTGGGGCAGCGTGTTGGCGATCCTGATCGGCCGAAAGGCCTATCGTGAGTACCCGGCATTTACCGCATTCATCATGCTGGGGACAGTTCGCGATCTGATTCTGTTTTACATCGCCAGTTATCATGCGCCGTACCATCTGATTTGTTATTGGGGCTCATGGCCACTGGATCTGGTGTGCACGGTCGCGTTGGTCAGGGAAGTGTTTTTCGTTATATTCCACCCTTTTTCTACGCTCCCCAGGCGGGCTATCCCTAATTTCCTGCAGGCAACCGTAGCCGTTTCCGCGGTCGTCCTTCTATTTACGCTTCGCTTTCCCGGCGCCCAGCCCACATTGTGGATGACCTTTGCCCGGGCAATGGACCAGGTGGTCTCATGGACGCTGTGCGGGATATTTGGCTTTATTGTTCTTTTCGCGAAATACTTCGGTATTCCCTGGCGCCATCGCGTGTACGGCATCGCCACTGGATTCCTGTTTTATCTCAGCGTCGATACCGCCGTCACAACCGCGGTGGCACAGCTTCGCTTGCCCCCGTATACCAATGTCAAAATGGTCGACATGTTGGCGGTCTTCCTGGAGTGTCTCATCTGGATCTATTTCTTCACCAGACCTGAGGAGTCCCGGTTACTTCCGAATCTGGAACAGATAAAAGAAATTCAGGCGCTCGTCGGCAATCATGCTATAGCTATTACAGGGACGCGGTGTGACGAGCCAACCCGCTCGGACAAACCATGGGGAGGGCAATGAGGAAAGTGCAGCCGGAAGGTTCCGGCATGGCAAGGCATTGGTTCGCCGGGAAAGGAGCAGACCATGACCGAAGGTGCGGCTCTGTCGCTTGAGGAGTTAATCGCGGCCTTGGAACCCATTGACATGAGCGAACTTGCGTCGGACATTCGGCCGAACGTACGGGTCGAGTTGAAACGCATGAAGCGGAATATCTCCGCAGTTCTCAGGTATATCGCTTATGCCGCCGCACATCCGGCGCCGGAGAACCGCGAGCTTCACGAAACCATTCTGGAAGTACGGCGCGAGTGCCTGCGTATAAACGGCACCATCTCGAAGGTCCTGCTTCTGCAAGCACTATGGCCCCATCCGGAAAAATGGACTGCCTACACGGAGCGCGCCGGCGCCCAATATGCGGAAATGGCTCAGGCCATGCAGAGAATTTGCCTGGTCGCTGCGCCACTGCAAACTCAGGCCCTGGCTAACGCCCTTTAGCCACCCTGTTCCGAAAACGTAACGTACAGTCGAAAAATATTCACTCCCGTTCTTTTCCGCCACAATAAGCAGGTCGTCTGGGGATTCTCGACTACCGTCCTCCATGACCTTGTACAACGGCAAGTTGAGACCCAAGAAGGTTGCGAGTGTGGGCGATTCCACAGCGTCGTCCGTAGCACTCGCAGCATCACGCAGCGCCTTACGGGCAGCTAACCCCTCCCACACCCGGTTACTGCCCGTGCTGCGGCGTTGCCACCGCAACGCCTCGAATCTTTCACCACAAAGCACACAGAAGTAACCCGAAAACAGGCCGCAGACCGGTGCGGCTGAACACCGCCAGCCCGGAAAATGCCGGACTCAGCTTGTTTTAAATCTGCTTTTTTCTGCGTTGATTTGCGGCTGTTTCCTGTTTGGGATTTCCTGTGTGCCCGCTATTCTGAAACCTTCACTCGCCGCTGGAGGCCTCGGCATGAGAGGCTTCTTCCGGCTCTTCCTGCACGGTCTGCAAAAACTTGCGCGAGTTCAACAGCGGCCGGCCGAGCGAGGAATTGAAACTGGTCCAGGCGCCGGCGACTCCGGATTCACGCTCAAACTGGGCGCGCATGCTTTCCATTTTTGAATCGAGATCGTCCAGGTAATGCAACAGCAGGGCTTCGGGAAACATGGGCAGTTTGGGAGAACCGAATTCATACTGCCCGTGATGACTGATAATCAGGTGCTCCAATAGCGCCTTGTATTCTCCGGGAAATCCGGAAATACCGGCGATCTTCTGCTGCAACATTTCCAGCTCGATAATCATGTGGCCGAGCAACTGGCCGCGGGTTGTGTAACCGAACGAGCGCGCATAGCAGAGCTCATGGATCTTTCCGATATCGTGCAGAAAGGCGCCCGCCAGCACCAGATCGCGGTTGACCTGGGGATAATTGCGGCAAGCCAGATCGCACAGGTTCATCAGTGACACCACATGTTCGAGCAAGCCTCCGATGAACGCGTGATGCATGATCTTGGCCGCCGGCGCGGTGCGGAAGGCAGCGGCAAATTCCCGGTCGTCCACGAAGGCCTGCAACAGCGCATGCAGATAAACGTCCGCGATGCCATCCACGTAGCCGCACAGCTGCGCCCAGAGCTGGTCGATGTCCTTATCGGTTTTGGGCAGAAAGTCGCCGAAATCCACGCGCTCCGGA
>CAZUCM010000133.1:0-8048 GCA_964619235.1 uncultured Terriglobales bacterium | reverse complement strand
CGTTGAATCTGGAATAAAGAGTTCACAGTTTACAATTTGCGGTTTATGGGCTGGATGGTTGAGTGCAAATTGCTTGCCCTTCCGGCAGCAAATGCAGAACTGTAAACTGTAAACTTCTTCTCATGCCGAACCACAAGCACACAGTGACAGCGCAAGCCTCCTGCCGGGCGGATCTGGCCGGCGGCACCATCGATCTCTGGCCGCTATACCTGTTTCACCCTGGGGCAGTCTCGATCAATTTTGCGCTCAGTATTTCGACCACCTGCCGCATTGAGCCGCGTGCCGGGCGCGCGATTCATCTGCGCTCGGTCGATACAGGCAGGGAAGAGCGCTTTGCCGGTCTGGCTGAGCTTTGCCGGGCGCCTGCCTTCCGCCACCCCATTGGGGCGTATCTGGTTCGCTACTTCCAGCCGAAGGGTGGGTTCCTGCTGGAGACGCACTCGCAGTCTCCCGCCGGCGCCGGCATTTCCGGCTCGTCGGCGCTGATGATCGCCACTAGCGCGGCTTTGGCTCGCTTCACCGGCCGCAAAATGGGGCGTGAGGAGATGCGTGTCGTAGCCCAGAATATCGAGGCCCAGATCATCAGAGTGCCCACCGGCTGCCAGGACTATTATCCCGCGCTGTACGGCGGCATCAGCGCCATCCATTTGGAAGCGGGCGGAATTCGGCGGGAGGCTCTGCCGGTTCCGGCCGGCGAGATCGAGCGGCGATTTCTGCTGGCCTATACCGGCGCGCCCCGCCAATCGGGAATCAATAATTGGGAGGTCTTCAAGCGGCATATCGACCGGGATAAGAACGTAGTGCGTAATTTTGGCCGGATCGCTGAAATTGCCGCCGCCATGCGAGTGGCCCTGATCGCGGCAGATTGGCCGGAGGTTGCACGGCTGCTGCGCGAAGAGTGGAAGCTGCGCCGCAGCAACCATCCGCACATTTCGACTCCCTTGATTGACCGCCTAATGAGCGCGGCACGAAAAAACGGCGGTCAGGCATCCAAGGTGTGTGGCGCCGGCGGGGGTGGCTGCGTGGTATTCATGGTGGATCCGGAGGCCCGCGAGCGCGTTGCCCAGGCTGTTGCCGCTGCCGGAGGAAGCGTGCTTCCTTTCAAAGTGGCGCGTTCGGGCGTGAAGCTTCGTTAGTTTTTTACCACAGAGTCCCCGGCCCGCCAGTAGGCCGAGGACTCTGTGGTGGATAATTCCAAATTTGGCAGGAGAGGAATGTTGACTTCGCGCTGGGTGGCATTTTCGCGTTTCTTTCTGGGAATCGCGGTGGTAATCGCGGCGCATTTTATTGCCAGCGGCTTTGTGCCGCGGGATTTGCCCTTCCTTCGCAGCAACCTCGTGTACCGCCCGGTGTTGCTGGTTTTCCTTATGAGCGGTTTCAGCATCGTCGTAAGCGGATTTGACCGGGTCGGCGGAAATCCGCTGGCGGCCATTGGGCTGGCGATGCGGCGCCCTTGGCTCCTGGATCTATGGACCGGCAGTGTATTGGGCGCGGGAATGGTTGCCGTTGCCGTCGCGGTGATTGCCATCGCGGGCAGGTTGACCATCCGGCTGGATTACAGTCGCGAGTCCGCCTTTCGGGCGGCGGTGGTGGTCATCATCCTTGCTGCCGGCGCTATGGCGGAAGAGATCAGTTTTCGCGGATATCCCTTTCAGAGGCTGGTGGCGGCGACGGGACCGGGGCCTGCGATAGGGATCTTCTCGCTGCTGTTCGGAATAGTTCATCTGGCCAATCCCGATGCCTCGGCTTGGGGATTTCTGAACACCGTATTGATCGGCGTCCTGCTTGCCCTGGCGTACTTACGGACGCAATCGTTATGGCTGCCGATTGCCATCCATTTCTGGTGGAACATCACATTGGGACTGATCTTCGGATTAGGGGTGAGCGGTTTGCACGGCTTCTCCGTAATCGCGCGGGGTCGGCTGGACGGTCCTTTGTGGTTGACCGGAGGAGGCTATGGAATCGAGGCCAGCGCCATCAGCGTAATCGTGATTTTCGCGGGTATCGCCGTGCTGATGGTCTTCGTCCCGGCGCGAGAGCCGGTAAGTCTCCCGAGTGCGGAGGACTCTCTGGAATTGCCCGACGCCAGCGGCACTGCCGGCGGAAACCTTTTGCTGCCGGAGCCCGAGGCGGAAGAGAATCGATCTGGCGCGGCGTTGCCGCCGGCCTCCCCGGCGGACCTGGAAGGCGAAGAAGGCTTCAATAACCCATAAAGGCGCATCCAATCCTGATCAGGAGAGGGAACCATGCGGCGCCCAAGTCGGGGGCAGGTGCTGGCGGCGTTACTGCTGTGGAGCTCAAGTCTACTGGGCGACTCGCAACCCGCTACTCCGCCGCGACCGATGTCCCGCGAGACGCGAGAGCTGGTAATCCATAACTTGAATTCGGAATTGGCCTATGCGCGTCATGTCCTGCCTCAGGGCAGAAAAGGCGTCGCCATCCGAAACCGGCAGCTGGTCTCGCCATCGGAGGCCGATATCAATGATTTGGTCGCAAGCATCGGCGCCGCGGTAAAGCCGGGGGACCGCGTGCAAATCACCAAGGTGGACATCAGGAATGACCGGATAATCTTTGAACTGAATGGCGGGCCGCAGAAGAAGAGCAAGTGGTATCAGCATATTCAGATTGCGGGTCCGGGAGGAACCGTGTCGCCGGACGCGCCGCCCCCACCTCCGGCGACGGAGAATCCTCACGGTTGCATGGTCACCATGATGTTCGATACCAGATTCGTGCCCGAGCTAAGCAGCGATCAACTTCGTCAGCTGCTCTGGCCCGTGCTCGACTTCGGCTCAAAAACAGTTGTGGAAGCCTATCTCGAAACCATTCCGCCCAAAGCCAAGGAGGCCATCCAGAAGCACCAGATCCTGGTGGGGATGAACCGCGAAATGGTGGTTTACGCCAAAGGCCGCCCGGGAAAAAAAATCCGTGAAGCCGATCCGGCCGGAAAGCAATATGAGGAGTGGTTGTACGGTGAGCCCCCGGGGGAGGTGCAATTTGTCCGTTTTCTGGGCGATGAGGTGGTGCGCCTGGAGATTATGCCGGTGGACGGACAGAAAATTGTGCGTACGGACAAGGAAGTCGATTTGAGCACGCTGGTGGCGCGCAAACAGGCGCAATCGGCGCCGATTGTCCCAACTGCGGCGCCGACCTTGCTCCGGCCGGGAGAAACACCGCAACAGCCCCAACAACCACTGCCCCGCGGATCGGTGGGAGAAGGCGAAGACAAACCAATCGTATACCTGCCAACTCCGGCGCCCAGCCCCACGCCACGGTAACCTGACGCCGGCGCTACATCTAAGCGACCGCTCTTGATAAACTTAAGGGCGTGAAGGTTGCCCTCGGACAAATGAATTCCACAGTCGGCGATTTTGCCGGCAATTCCGCGAAAATTGTCGCATTCGCCCGGCGTGCCGCCGCGGCGGGAGCGGAGCTGATTCTTTTTCCGGAGCTTTCGGTCTGCGGATACCCGCCTCGCGACCTGGTGGAGAAATCGGCGTTTATCCGCCGCAACCAGGAAAGTGTCCAACGGATCGCCTGCGAGGCGCGCGGAATTACCGTGATCTGTGGCTTCGTCAGTCTGGCCGGCGGCGATGCCGGAAAGCCGGCGATGAATTCCGCCGCGGTGCTGCAGGATGGCGAACTGCGGATGGTGCAATCGAAGCGGTTGCTGCCCACCTATGACGTCTTCGATGAGATGCGCAACTTCGCTCCGGCCGAGCGGCAAGCGTTGCTGCCGCTGGGCGGACGGCAGATGGCGCTCACCATCTGCGAAGACGCCTGGAACGACAAGTCGTTTTGGAACCGCCGCCTCTATCCGGTTGATCCGGTGGAAGAGCTGGCCCGGCTGGGCGGGGATTTTCTTTTGAATATTTCGGCTTCCCCGTTTTACCTCGGCAAGCGCGAATTGCGGCGGGACATGCTGGCAGCCCTGGCCCGGCGTCACTCCATGCCGGTGATGATGTGCAATCAGGTGGGCGGAAATGACAGCCTGGTATTCGATGGCTCCAGTCTGGTGCTCAATGCCCAGGGCGAAGTTGTGGCGCAGGCCAAGTCGTTTGAAGAGGACCTCATTTTTTTTGACAGCGCTACGCAATGCGGAGACATGCATGAGCAGCTTGCCGGAGCCGAGGCCAGCGCCTACCGCGCGCTGGCGCTGGGAACTGCCGACTATGTGCGAAAATGCGGATTCCAGCGGGTTCTGGTGGGACTGAGCGGCGGCATCGACTCGGCGCTCACCGCTGCCATTGCCACCGATGCGGTTGGAGCGGAGAACGTCACCGGCGTGGGCATGCCGGGGCCGTTTTCCTCGCAGGGCAGCATCGAGGATGCCCGCACGCTGGCGGCAAACCTGGGCATTCACTTCGAACTGATCGGGATTGGCGATATTTTCGAATCCTATGGACAGGCACTGAAGCCGCTTTTTGCCGGGCACGCCGCGGATGTGGCCGAGGAGAACATTCAGGCGCGCATTCGCGGCAACCTGCTGATGGCGCTTTCCAATAAGTTCGGCGCGTTGGTGTTGAGCACGGGAAATAAATCGGAGCTGGCCGTGGGCTACTGCACGCTGTACGGGGATATGGCGGGGGGGCTGGCGGTGATCTCCGATGTGCCCAAGACTATGGTGTACCGCCTCGCCGAGTACGCGAACTCGCTGCGTCCGGCCATCCCGCGGGCTACCTTTGAGAAGCCGCCCTCGGCGGAACTGCGGCCCGGCCAGAAAGACCAGGACTCGCTGCCGCCGTATGAGATGCTGGATGCCATACTGGAAGATTATGTCGAGGATTACCGGACGGCGGAGGATATTGCCGCCCGGCACAGCTTCGATTTGACTTTGGTGCGCGCCGTGGTTCGCATGGTGGAAAAGGCCGAATATAAGCGCCAGCAGGCTGCGCCCGGACTCAAGATTACCGAGAAGGCCTTCGGCGTGGGACGAAGATTCCCCATTGCCGCCAGGCACGAAGTTTAGAATTAAGACATACGAAGCTATAAGAGTGAAAGGATAGTCATGCGCCGAGTCACGATTTCCGTGTTTCTGGTTCTTTTTGCCGTTTCCTTATGGGCACAAGTGACCTCAACTGCCGCCGGGCAAAAGCCCCTACCGTCCGCCCCAAAGCCCGAAGCCGCCGAGCAGACGCCGGCGGTGCAGACCGATCCCACCGTGGATACGGTCGAAGCCTTCATGAAGCACATGTTTGGTTATGATCCGAATATCCAGTGGAAGATCATCACCATCCGGCCTTCCCCGGCGCCGAACGTGGAAGAGGTGATCGTGGGCGTGCGCAACCAGCAACAGACGGAAGAGCCGATGCAGCCTATGCAGTTCTACGTAATGCCCGACCGGAGCTGGGCAATTGCCGGCGACCTGATGCCGTTCGGCGCCGACCCGTTCGCGCCCGTCAATAAGGTCCTTTCCGCCAAAGCGCACGGATACGCCAGTGGCGGAGTCGAAGGGGCAACCACCATCGTCGAGTTCAGCGATCTGGAATGCCCTGCCTGCAAGGCGGCGCACCCTACGATTGAGAAGTTGCTTGCCGATTTTCCGAATGTCCGCTTTATCTTCCAGAATTTTCCCTTGGAGCAGATTCACCCGTGGGCGTTCAAAGCCGCGACTTATGCCGATTGCGTAGCGCATATCAGCCCGGACACCTTCTGGAAGTTCATTAAGGCCGACTATGACAATCAGGACACCGTGAATCCGCAGAACGTTGACCAGAGAATGAAGGATTTTGCGACGCAAGCCGGCGCCAACGCCGATAAAGTTGCGGCCTGCGCCGCCGATCCGGCCGCAGCCACGCGCGTACGCGACTCCCTGGCCCTGGGCAAGGAAGTGGATATCAACTCCACACCCACCCTGTTCATCAATGGCCGGCGCATCCAGAACTTTTCCGGCATACCCTACGAAGTGTTGAAAGAACTGGTTACGGGAACGCCGAAATAACGGACGACTGAGGTTGACGCGGGGACGCGGGACTTTAGTCCCGCGTCACTCGGCACAACAGTGGTCACACAGGCTCTCAACAATTAGAGGCGATGGATGCGCAAGATTCTGAACTTATTCGGCGGCCGGGACGAGCAGGAAGAAGAAAAGCAGGAACCGGAGAAGAAGGCCGGCCTCTTTGAACGCATGAAGCAGGCCGTGGTGCGCACCCGCGTGAACCTGAGCGAGCGCATCGAGGAAGTGGTTTCGGCGGTCCCGTTCGGAAAAGAAATCGACCGGGATACGCTCGACGCGCTGGAAGCGACGTTGATCGGCGCCGATCTGGGAATGACGACCACCCAGGAGGTGTTGGGAAAACTTCGCGAGAAGGCGGACCGGAAACAAATCGGCGATGGCGCGGAGTTGAAACGCCTGCTCAAGCGGGAGTTGCTGTACATCCTGAGCCGGGCGAATACGCCGCCGGTAGCGGCAGAAGAGGGCGATCCGGTGGTCATTCTGGTGGTGGGCGTCAACGGCACCGGAAAAACCACCAGCATCGGCAAACTGGCGCACCGCTTTCGCGATCAGAAGAAGTCGGTGCTGCTGGCGGCGGCCGATACTTTTCGTGCCGCGGCCATCGAACAGCTGGAAGTTTGGGGTGAGCGCACCGGAACCGAAGTCATTAAGACCAAACCGGGGGGCGATCCTTCGGCGGTGTTGTTCGACGCGCTGCAGGCCGCCAAGGCACGGAATCTCGATTACGTGATTGTGGATACCGCCGGACGCCTGCATACCAAAACCAGCTTGATGGAAGAGCTGGCCAAAATGCGGCGCACGGCGCAGCGCTTCATTGTGGGTGCTCCCCATGAGACGCTGCTGGTGCTCGACGGCACCACCGGACAGAACGGATTGCAACAGGCTAAGCTGTTCACCGAATCCGCCGGGGTTACCGGCATCATTCTGACCAAACTGGACGGCACCGCCAAAGGCGGCGTGGTGGTAGCCATTTCCCGCGAACTGGGAGTGCCGGTTCGATATGTGGGCGTGGGCGAAAAGGCGGGCGATCTGCTGCCCTTCGATCCGGAAGAGTTTGTGGAATCGTTGTTCGCGTGATGCCATGCAGGCCGGAACCTCGCGCACAGAGGCGGAGGCGCATTGGGATTTGCCTGATTGCGGAACGCTGAAAGCTGCTCTATGTCCTTTGCCACAGCAGACGAACAATTCATGGCGCGCGCGCTGGAGCTGGCGCGCCAGGGGATCGGTCTGGCTTCGCCCAATCCGCACGTGGGCGCCGTCGTGGTGCGCGAGGGCAAGATTGCCGGCGAAGGCGTGCACACCTACGCCGAATTGAAACACGCCGAGGTTTTGGCCATCGAGCAGGCCGGGGAGAAGGCCCGCGGTGCGACGCTGTATCTCAACCTGGAGCCGTGCTGCCATACTGGACGCACCGGGCCCTGCGCGGAGGCGGTGATCGCCGCCGGCATCGTGCGTGTGGTGGCCGCCATGGCCGATCCGAATCCGATGGTGGCAGGAAACGGCTTTGCCCGGCTGCGCGCGGCCGGTATCGAGGTATCGGTTGGAACCGGCGAAGCCGAAGCGCGCCGGCTCAACGAGTCCTTTGCCAAGTGGATTCGTACCCGCAAGCCGCTGGTGACGCTGAAATCGGCGATGACCATGGATGGAAGAATTGCCGCCTTGCCATCGCCGGAGAAGTCCGGGGAGCGCAGCTGGGTGACCGGCGAAATCGCCCGCGCGCATGTGCATATGCTGCGCCATGCGTCGGACGCGATTCTGGTGGGGCGGGGAACCGTGCTGGCCGACGATCCACTGCTGACCGACCGTTCGCGCCTGCCTCGCCGCCGCCGCCTTTTGCGCGTGGTGCTGGATTCCCGGTTGCAGCTGCCGCTGGAATCGAAACTGGTGGCCTCGGCGGAAAATGATGTTGTCGTCTTTTGCGCGGCCGCAAATGCCGAATGCCGGCGCGAGTTTGAGCGGCGAGGCATCCGGGTGGAGCAACTGGAGGCGAAGAATGGCTCCGGACGTCCGGAGTTGAAAGACGTAATCACCCGTCTGGGCGAAATGGATATCACCAGCGTGCTGATTGAAGGCGGCTCGCGGATCAACGGATCGG
>CAZUCM010000132.1:0-8091 GCA_964619235.1 uncultured Terriglobales bacterium | reverse complement strand
CGCCTCGCGCAGCAGTTCGGCAATATCCACCGGCTCGGGATCGGCCGGAGCCCGCTCGACCCGCGACAGTTCTCCCATCAGGTCCAGCAATTCCACCATGCGATCGACGTTGGCCATCGAGGCATCGATTACCGTTGGCCAGTCGTTGGACTCGCGATAAGTAGTGAGTTCCAGAACATTCCGGAGCGTCGTCACCGGCTGGTTGAGTTCGTGCAAAAAAGCCGCGTAAAAATCGGTATCAGCTGCGCCTGTCATCATTCATCGCCATCAAAAGTATTAGATTTGTGCGGAGATTCACTCCGTATTTCCCACCTGGTATCCAACCCCGCGGATCGTCTGAATCAAAGGCCGCTCGGGGCTGGTATCCACTTTCTTGCGTAAATAATTGATATATACATCCACCACGTTGGTCATGGTGTCGAACGTCAGATTCCACACGTTTTCCATGATCATGGCGCGGGTAACCCTGCGGCCGGCATTGCGCATGAGGTATTCCAGCAGGGCAAATTCCTTGGGCGTCAGTTCGATCGCGTGCCCCGCGCGGGTAACTTTGCGCTGCACCCGGTCCAACTCCACATCGCCAACCTTCAAAATGGATTCGGCCACCGGGCCGCGGCGCCGCAAAAGCGCGCGCACCCGGGCGGACAATTCCGCGAACGAAAACGGCTTGGTCAAATAATCGTCCGCACCGGCATCCAGGCAGCGCACCCGCTCCTGTACTTCGCTGCGGGAAGTAAGCACCAGAACGGGAATCGCCACTTCACTGCTGCGAACCTTGCGCAGAACCTGCAAGCCATCCAGCCCGGGCAGATTCAGGTCAAGAACAATCAGATCGTAGCCCCGCTCGGTAATCATGGCGTGGGCTTCGTCGCCGGCGGAAGCCACATCCACCAAATAATTCTCAGCTTGCAGTCCTTTGGCCACAAAACTCGCCAGAGGTGTATCGTCTTCCGCTACCAAGATTCGCACAGTCCTCGCCTCGGTCTTCCTGTTAGCTTGCCGTTGGCATTTCACCAACTGCCCGTAAGATACCATATCCAGATCCTTTAAGAATCTGGGGCCATCACCCTAATGTATCCGGTCACATCAACCGATATAACTCTCAGGGCATTCCGCCTTCGAGTACGCGCACGCCGCGCGGAAAGCGGAGCCCCGAGGCACTATAAAGGACCTACCCCATGATTGAGGGTCACGACGACGATAGCCTCATGCATCTTCGGCACGATCTCGCCAATCTTCTGACGATGGTCCGCGGATATGCCGAACTGATGCTGATCCGGGAAAGCCTGGACCCCACCTTGCGCCGCTATCCCGAACAAATCGTCGTAGCCGTCGATCGCGCCACCGCCAAACTGGAACAATTGCGTCTCCTCACCATCCGGGATCAATTTTCCAGCCAAAACAACGATCGCCCCCAAAGTTAACCCATTCCCCCACCCTGCTTTTAGAACCGCCCCATTCTATAGCGACTTTCCCCCGCATGCTCGAATTATTTTTTCGAATTCACTAAAGTGCGCGAACATTTTGCCGATAAGGACTTTGATACCACACGATTCATGGCTCAGTGTCTCCGCCGGTTGGTTTGCGGGGTTTGGCGTCACTCTTGCTAGCGAACATCGTGTGCATCTGGTGTTGAAGCCGCAGCCGGCGGTCAAAAGGAAGCACGAGGAGGCATCGCTTATGTTCCCAGCCATGTTTGTAATGAAAATGCACTGGTGGATTCCCGTAGGCATGTTCTTCCTTGGCGGCTATTTCGGCATATTTTTGATGGGTTTGATGAGAGTCGCCCAGGCCGATGACGAGTTGGCCATGCGCCAGGTGGATAAGATGCAGATGCCGCGCGCCATTTACCACATGAAGGAGAGCGCAGCGCCGAACCGGTAAGTCTTAGAGAATTCTAATGAATTTTGCCTAATGAACCCTCGCGGTTCATGGCAACACAAAGTTTCGATTATCCTCCTGGAGGGCGGCATTCACTCGCAGCGTGAATGTCGCCCATTTTTTTTGTGGAATTCTTCGCCTTCCCGGCAGGAAGCACCGGACTTTCCTGGCGCAAGCACTACCCAGCCCCAGCCAGAGCATTGAAAGTTACCTTAGGTAAAAAACTCTGCTGCCGCCGCGCGGGTTTAGCACTCAACGTGCATACGCGATAGTGGGCATTCAGGCCCTGAATTAGAAGTTACTTAGGTAAGCAGGACTTTCGCGCGCACCAAGAGGGAAACCGGATTGTTCATCTTTGACGCGGGGAAAAAACGGCCGTTCTAAGCGGAATGACCGGTATTCAACGCCCCCGGCATTGGCTACTCTTCAATGACCTTTACGATGACATCTCGCAGCTGGAAAAGATCGGTTCGCGTAATTGGACAAGCGCTGCTCAGCATCACCCTGGCGGCGATAGCCACCCATGTGGTTTCGGGCGCCACGCCGCTTTACCTGTTTTACCTGCTGGCAGTCGCCTTCTGTGCCTGGTCGGCGTGCTTCCGTTCCGCCATGCTGGCCGGCGCTTTGACCATCGTCGTTACCTATGCCGGCGGAACGGTAAGTCCCCACTCGGCGGTTGCTCCCGATGGCATCGTGCGGACACTGGCGTTCGTGGCCGTATCGGTTCTGCTTTCGTCGCAGATCGTCATGGCACAACGGCGCTATCGCGAATTACAGGCCAGTGAACGGAATTATCGCCATTCCGAAGATAAATTTGCCAAGGCATTCCGCCGCAGCCCGGCATTGATCAGCATGTACCGCCTTCCCGGCTTGGTGATGGTGGATGCCAACGAAACGTTTTTAGCCAGCGTAGGCTGCACTGCCGGCGAGGTCATCGGACGGCCGGTAAGCGAGCTGAAGATATGGGAAGACGCCACCGCGCTTTTGAGCATGGCCGAACCGGGTTCCGACCGCGCCTCCGGGCCAAGTCTTGAGCTCTTGCTTCACCCCCGCTCCGGGGCGCCGCGAACGGTCCTGGTCTCCAGCGAAACCATAGAAGTCGGCAGCGAAAGACTCCTGGTTGTTGCCGCCACCGATATTACCGAGAGGAAAAACGCCGAAGCGGCGCTGACCTCCAGCGAGCGCCGTGCCCGGGAACTCTTCGAAAACGCCACCGACCTCATTTTCATTACCGACTTGAAGGGGCGGCTGCTGAGCATCAACCCGGCCGCGGAGCGCGCGTCTGGCTATGGCGCCGCCGAAATTATCGGCAAACAGGCTGCGGAGTTGCTGACCGAAACCTCCCGTCTGGCGCTGGCGCAGAAAATCGCTTCCCCCTCCGAGTCCCATGTCGGACTCGAGCTGGAAATCCTCACCAAGGCCGGCGAGACCCGCCTCCTGGAAGTCAATACGACCTTCCTGTACGAAAACGGCAGGACCGTTGCCATTCAAGGTATCGCTCGCGATATCACCGAACGCCGCCGCCTCGAGGCACAACTGCGCATGGCTCAGAAGATGGATGCCATCGGCCAACTGGCGGGCGGTGTCGCGCACGACTTCAATAATCTGCTGCATGTCATCCGTACCTCCGTAGAGTTGGCTCAGGTCAAACCCGGCGAAGTCGAACGTTATCTGGACAGCATTCTGACAGCGGCGGATCGCGCCGCCGAACTCACCCAGCAATTGTTGGCATTCAGCCGCACCCAGGTGCTGGTCCTGAAACCGGTGAGCCTGAACAGCGTGGTGCAAAAGGCCAACAAGATGCTGGCGCGGCTGATCGGCGAAGATATTGAGCTGGTGTTCCATGCGGGAAAGCTATTGAAGACGGTGCACGCCGATATCGGGCAAATGGAGCAGGTGATCGTCAATCTGGCGGTCAATGCCCGCGATGCCATGCCGACCGGGGGAAAACTGGTTTTATCCACCCGCAATGTGCATCTGCTCCACGAGCAGTTTGGATTTATTCCTCCGGGAGAGTACGTGGAACTCCTGGTAAGCGATACCGGCATAGGCATGACTCCGGACATTCAGGCGCACGCCTTCGAACCGTTTTTCACCACCAAGGAATACGGTAAGGGCACCGGCCTCGGACTGGCCACCGTCTACGGCATCGTCAAACAGAGCGGCGGATTCGTCACCGTAAACAGCGAGCCGGGAGCCGGAACCTCGGTTTGCGTTCTTTTGCCGGCACGCGAAGAAACCGCCGTGCCCGCCGATACCAAACGCGCCCGGCCCAAAATCGTTCGCGGAACCGAGAATATTCTGGTGGTGGAAGACGAGGAGGGGGTCCGGCGCTCGGTCCGGGAGATTCTGCAGAGCGCGGGTTACAGCGTATTGGAAGCCTCCACGCCGGAAGAGGCGATTTCCCTGATGTCCCGCCATTCCCCGCCCATCGATCTCCTGATTACGGACGTCGTTATGCCGGGCTGTACCGGCGGTGTCTTTGCCGGCCGCTTCCGCGAGCGGTATCCGGAAAGCCGCGTCCTGTTTATTTCCGGGTACACCGATGACGCCATTGTCCGCCACGGCGTCGAGAGATCGGAAGTAACGTTATTAAAGAAGCCGTTCACCATCGGCACCCTGACCACCACGATCCGGGAGCTGCTGGATGCCGAACCGGCACACGTGCAATAGCCATTAAAGAAATCCAATGCTTTGCCGATAAAGACAGTAGATAGCGCTAGCTTTGTCCGGCGGTAACACAGGTGCGGAATGCCTACGATATTGGTCACTGAAGACAGCATGTTTCTCCGGATCGCGAACCAGCGTATTCTTACGCGCGCCGGCTATAGTGTGCTGGCCGCCGCCGATGGCGAAGTGGCTTTGAAACTGGCTCGCGAGAACCACCCCGACCTGATCCTGCTGGACATGATGCTGCCCAAAATCAGCGGTCCCGACGTGTTACACACGCTGAAGAAAGATCCCAGCACCGTGGACATTCCCGTCATTATCCTCACCAGCCTGTCCCAGATGAACGCCGAAAGACTGCGGCATGAAGGCGCCGCCGCCTTCATGGAAAAAGGACACCTGGTAGAACATCCGGAGCCCCTTCTGGAAACCATCAAGGCGGTACTGGAAAGAAGCGCAAAGAAAGCGGAAGCCTCCCTCCGGGCCACACCGCAAGCTTAGCGCCGGCTGCCGGCAATAACGTCAAACGAAAATCGGATTTTCAATCGGAAACCGGAAACGAAAAACCTGGAACGGCTCTTCGCCGCTCACCCGTCGGCGCGCTTGGTATTCAGCAATTCGGAGACGCGCGAATACAAGCCGGCAATACTGAAAGGTTTTTGCAAAAAACTGGTGTCGTCGGACTTGGGAACCTTCGACATGGACGAATCGTAGGCATACCCCGACATAAACAGCACTTTGAGGCCGGGTTGCTTCTCGCGCAGTCGTTCGGCTAATTCGTTGCCTCGCATTTCCGGCATCACGATATCGGTTAGCAACAGATCGATCCGGCCGACGTGTGTATCCGCCATCCGAATGGCTTCGGCGGGGCCTTGCGCCTCGATTACGGTAACGCCCACCGCCTCCAGGCATTCCTTGGCCACTTCGCGAACCGGTAATTCGTCTTCCACGAGCAAGACCGTGGCCGCCTGCTGAATACGGGTTGCAAGGCGAGGATGGGCGGTGCGGATCGCCTTTTGGGTGGTAGTGGGCAACCATACCTCGAAGGTGCTGCCCTCTCCGGGGCTGCTGGTGACCCAGATAAAGCCGCGGCTTTGCTTGACGATGCCGTACGTCGTGGAAAGACCAAGGCCGGTGCCGCGTTCTCCCTTGGTGGTGAAAAATGGTTCAAAAATATGCGACTGCAGGCTGGGCTCCATGCCGCAGCCGGTATCAACCACCGATATGCAGGTGTAGTCGCCCGCGGGAACGGTGGCATTGTCACGCTCAGACGGTTCCTTCAGGTGGACCGATCGGCTCTTCACGGTAAGCCGTCCGCCTTCCGCCATGGCGTCCCGCGCGTTGACCACCAGGTTCATCAGCACCTGGCGGATCTGTCCGGGATCGGCCAGAACCATACCCGCGCCCGGCTCCAGATCCGTCAAAAACTCGATTTCCTCTCCCGAGAGGCGAAGCATCATGGGGCTGAAGTCCACAACCAGCTGGTTCAGGTCCAGAGGCTCCGGCCGCAGAACCTGGCGGCGGCTGAAGGCCAGCAACTGCTGGATCAGCCCGGCGGCGTCATCCGCCGCTCTCATGATCGATTGCAATTTGATCTGCGAGTCGGGGGCACGCCGTTCGCTCTGCAGCAGCAGTTCCGTACAGCCCTTGATGACCGACAGGAGATTGTTGAAATCGTGCGCAATACTGCCGGCAAAACGCCCAATCGCTTCCAGCCGCTGTCCCTGACGGCACTGCTGCTCCAGGACAAACCGCTGGGTAATGTCTTCCACAATCAGTTCGCAGCATACGGAATCGGAGTCCTGCTGGATGGGACGGCCCACCAGCCGCAGGAATACCGAGTGCCCGTCGCAATGCCGCCACTCCGCCTCAAAGGCATCGAAGCGATCGCGGCCCGTAAGGTAATCCTCCATGGTCGCGCGCTGTTCCGCGTCACGGAAAAAACTGAGCACGCTGACGCCGGTCACCGCTTCGGGAGTCTTATGTCCCAGCATCGAAAGAAACGCGGGATTGGTTTCGCGAATACAGCACTTGGTATCGATCGAAGCAATGCCGAACGGCGCATTCACCACCAGTGACTGGGTGGCCCGGTGGGCCGACAGCACCTGGTCATGCAGGGCAATAACCCGCTCTCCCACCCGCAAGCGCGCGATCAGTTCGGAGGCATCGAAGGGTTTGGTTAAATAGTCATCCGCCCCGGACGCCAGGCCGGCGACCACGTCATCGCGGTCGCTCTTGGAAGTCAGCAGAATGATGTAAGTGTAGCTGGAAGAAGAGGAAGCGGTGCGGGAGCGGATTTCACGGCACAGCTCGACGCCATCGGCGCCCGGCATCACCCAGTCCAACAACGCCAATCGGGGCGCTTCCGGCTCACTCAGGCACGCAGCCGCCGCGGTTCCATCGATCGCCGGCACCGCCTCATAACCGTGGCGCTGCAAATGCGCCATAACCAGTTGTCTCCAAACTGGATCATCGTCGGCGACCAGAACCCTCATTGCCCCTGCTCCCCGGAGGCAGGTGGAACCGAAGTTCCCATATCTCCGCCTCCAACCAGTCAGTATTTTCCGGGAACCATCTTACCCCGGCTTCCTTCTCTGCCCAACTCCGCCAGCACCGGCTCCAGTAAGGTCAACTCGCGAGTCAAGGCATCTACGGCGTCAGCCCCATGGCGTAAATCCCGGCTGCGTCCAATCTGTTCGAGACGGGAAGCGGCATCGGCGGCGCGGCGGGCGGCAAAAATCGCTATCGAACCGCTCAGCGTGTGCGCGCCGCGGTATACGTCTTCCGCCGCTCCCGTCTGCACGGCTTTCCGGATCGCTCCCAGCAACGCCGGCGACTGCGCCAGAAAAGTACCGCACAATTGCGCCAATAAGTCCCGGTCACCGCCCACCAGCGTTAACGCGGCGTCCACGTCAATTAATCCGGCATCCATTGCATCATGGCGGGGGGCCCCCTGACCAGTGTTGTAATCGGTTATTTTAGGGGAGCCGGCCGCGGCTTCGGCGGCGCCGGCCTGACGGCGCGAATAAATCTGCAGGGCATGCAACAGATCGGCTTTGCGAATTGGCTTGGGCACGTATCCGTCCATCCCCGCCGCCAGACAGCGCTCGCGATCTCCCTTCATGGCATGAGCAGTCATGGCCACGATCGGCATGTGGTCCCCGGTCTTCTCTTCCGCCTGCCTGATCAGACGCGTGGCTTCCAGGCCATCCATTTCCGGCATCTGTATGTCCATCAGGACAAAATCCACCAGCTTCTCGCGGCATATCCGAATGGCTTCCGCCCCGTTGCCCGCTATTTCCACCCGGTGCCCTTCCTTTTCCAGCAGGCGCTGCGCCAGTTGCTGATTCACCGGATTATCTTCGGCAACCACAATGCGCAGGGACTCGAGCATAGGCGGCACAACCGGAGCCTCCACTACCACTCCCGGCGGTAGCGGGCTATCCGCCCCTAAGACGTGCAGCATGGAGTTCAACAGCTCCGACTTCCGAATCGGCTTGATCAGGTACACATGGATGCCCAATTCGCGGCAGCGCGCAATGT
>CAZUCM010000131.1:0-8153 GCA_964619235.1 uncultured Terriglobales bacterium | reverse complement strand
ACCAGACCGGCGCGAATCTCGATCCCGCCAGAATTTGGGCCTGCATGATGACCAACGAGAAGCCCGGCGGACATGGCGAGCGTTCGGTGGCTGTGGGCACCATCGATATGGCCGTGTGGGACGCGGTGGCGAAGATCGAGCAAAAACCCCTCTTCCAACTCCTGGCTGAGCGCTACGGCAATGGAACCCCCGATAAGCGGGTGTTCGTCTATGCCGCCGGAGGCTATTACTATCCCGGCAAAGATCTGGAAGGGCTCAAGCGGGAGATGAAGAGCTATCTCGATCGCGGCTACTCCGTGGTCAAGCAGAAGATCGGCGGCGCCCCGCTGAGCGAAGATCTGCGCCGCATCGAGGCCTCCCTCAGCATGCTGGGACCCGGCCAGAGACTGGCGGTGGACGCCAACGGCCGCTTCGACCTCAAAACCGCGATCGAGTACGGCAATGCTATCGCGCAATATGACCTGTTCTGGTATGAAGAGGCCGGAGATCCGCTGGATTACGAACTGCAGGCAGAGCTGGGCAAACATTATTCCGGCAGCATGGCCACCGGCGAGAACCTGTTTTCCATGCAGGACGCGCGCAATCTGATTCGTCACGGCGGCATGCGCCCGGAGCGCGACTGGCTGCAATTCGACTGCGCGCTCAGTTACGGCCTGGTGGAGTATCTGCGGACGCTGCAGATGCTGCGCCACTATGGATGGCCGCCAAGCCGCTGCATCCCGCACGGCGGACATCAGATGTCCCTGAATATCGCGGCCGGCCTGGGCCTGGGCGGAAACGAGTCGTATCCCGACCTGTTCCAGCCCTATGGCGGCTTCCCCGATGGCGTCCAGGTTGAGAGCGGATATATTACGATGCCGGAGCTGGTAGGCATCGGCTTCGAAGGCAAGGCGGATTTGTACCGGGAAATGAAAGCCTTGAGCGATTAGAAGGATTTTGCGGGAGAACAAGAATGGCCAAGCGACTGCTGTCCCAGCTGTACTTCCAACTGCTGATCGCCATTGTTCTCGGCGTTCTGGTGGGCTGCTTCTTGCCGCATTTTGCCGCTGCGCTTAAACCGCTGGGCGACATCTTTATCAAGCTCATCAAGATGCTGCTGGCGCCCATCATTTTCTGCACGGTCGCCATCGGCATCGCCAAGATGCGCAATATCAAGGAAGTGGGGCGAGTCGGGATCAAGGCGCTGGTGTATTTCGAAGTAGTTTCCACCTTGGCCCTGGTGATCGGCCTGGTAGTGGTCAACCTGGTGCATCCCGGCCGCGGCATGAACATTGATGCCTCCACCCTCGACAGCCGCGCCCTGGCCTCCTATACGGCAACCGCCCACCAGCACGGGGCCCTCGATTTCATCATGAACATCATCCCGAACAGCGCAGTAGGGGCCTTCCTCGAAGGCAACATGCTGCAGATCATCCTGTTCTCCGTCCTGTTCGGAATTGCGCTCTCGCGGATGGGCGATCGCAGTACGCCGTTCGTGGAAATGCTCGACACCTTCTTGCATGGGATGTTCGGCATTGTGCGCATGGTAATGTACCTGGCGCCGTTTGGCGCGTTTGGCGCTATGGCCTTCACCATCGGCAAATTCGGCCTGCACACGCTGGCTTCTTACGGCAGCTTGATGGCCGGGGTTTACGTTACTTCGCTGATCTTCATCATCTTCATACTGGGCCCGATTGCTCGGTTCAGCCGCATCTCGCTGTGGAGCCTGCTTAAGTACTTCAAAGATGAGTTACTCATCACCTTCGGCACCTGCTCCACCGAAGCGGTGTTGCCGCAGACGATGGCAAAGCTGGAAAACATGGGCTGCGAGTCCACCCTGGTGGGCATGGTGCTCCCCGCCGGATATACCTTCAATGCCGCCGGCACTTCCATCTATCTGACCATGGCCGCCATCTTTGTGGCCCAGGCGACCAATACGCATCTGACTTTGACCGACCAACTAGTGGTACTGGCGGTTCTGGTGCTGACTTCGAAAGGATCGGCAGGCGTTGCCGGCGCAGGCTTTGTCACTCTGGCGGCTACGTTATCCACCATGGATAAGATCCCGGTTGCCGGCCTGGTTTTGCTGTTGGGCGTGGATAGCTTTATCAACCAGGCACGCGCAGTCACCAACCTGATCGGCAATGGCGTGGCCACCGTCGCCATTGCGAGATGGGAGGGAGCCTTCGACGAAGTGCGGGCGCAGGAGGTATTGGAGGGCGAGAGCACCAGAGGAGAACAATTGGCAACTGGGTAATGCTCAGTGACTCAATTCCCTTATTTCTTCGCTCTTCTGGTCGATACCGCCCAATCGGCTTCCGCATCTTCCAATGTCAGCCGATGAACGCCATCCTTGAAATACCCCTGCACTTTATCGTATTCGGCGCGGTAGGCGGCATCGGGGTGTTTCCATTCGTGGACAAAAAAGACGCGTTGGATGCCGGCCTGCAGCATCTCCTTCATGCAACTGAAGCAGGGTTGAGTTGTGGTGTAGAGGGTGCCGCCCTCGACGGCGATTCCGAAGCGGGCCGCGCCCAGCAGCGCATTCTGCTCGGCATGAACGCAGATGCAGAGATCGTAACCGGTTCCCGGCGGGTGGGACTCGCGGTTGGCGCAGCGCAGACAGCCGCCTTCCAGGCAGTTGGGCATATTGCGCGGCGTGCCGTTATATCCGGTGGAAACGATACGGCCCTCTTTGGCGATGAGGGCGCCCACGCGGTTGCCGACACAATTGGCGCGCTTGCGCACGGCCATCGCAATACCCATCAGGTATTCATCCATATTCGGACGCGTCAGTAGTCGTTCTTCGCTCACGCTTATGCCTCCTGCCTGAAGCAATCATACGGCACCTCTTTGATCTGTGGCGGTCTTTGGTCGTTGGTCTTTGGCCAAAAAAAGCGCTCAGTGATCAGGCTTCGGCAGTCAGCCGGCGGGGGGTGCGCTGCCGCTTTTGGTTGACGGCCGATCGCCGATCGCTTTCGGGCCCATGACCGGAAGCCGAAGGCCGCCGACCGGCGACTGCTTTGCTATAAACTAGTAGTTACATCAGATTCCCGGATACGAATTCTTGCCTTTTCGCGACAAACTTAATCCTCAGCAGCGTGAGGCGGTGGAAACCGCCGAAGGGCCGCTGCTCATTCTGGCCGGTGCCGGCAGCGGTAAAACGCGCGTCATTACCTACCGGATCGCCCATCTGATCGAGAATCTGGGGGTGGAGGCGGATTCGATTCTGGCGGTCACCTTCACCAATAAGGCCGCGCAGGAGATGGCCCATCGCGTGGAACAGATGGTTGGCGGGCGCAATTTCGCCAAACCGTTGATCTCCACCTTCCATTCCTTTTGCGTGCGAGCGTTGCGCCGCGACATCGAAAAGCTCCAGGTGAACGGGAAGGGCCTGACCCGGCAGTTCGTCATTTACGACGAAAGCGACCAGCAGAGTGTGGTGAAGGCCGCCATGCGCCGCCTCGGCCTCGACGATAAGTGGATGAAGCCCAACGCCGTGCTGTCGCAGATCTCCTGGGCCAAGAACCATATGATGGACCCGGAAGAGTTCTTTCTGGGCGCGAACGACCCCAAGCGGGAAAAGATCGCCTACGTCTTCCGCGAATACAGGCAGACGCTGGCGAAATCCAACGCACTCGATTTCGACGATCTGCTGCTGGAAGCGACGCGCCTGTTGAAAGTGGTTCCCGAGGTGCGAGAGTACTACAACCGCCGCTTTCACTACCTGCTGGTGGACGAGTATCAGGACACCAATCGCCCGCAGTACGAGATGCTGCGCCTGCTGGCGGGGGAACGCAAGAACGTATGCGCGGTGGGCGATGAGGACCAGTCGATCTATTCCTGGCGCGGCGCCGACATCCGCAACATCCTCGAGTTTGAACGCGATTTCCCCAACGCCCACATCATCCGCCTGGAGCAGAACTACCGCTCCACGCAGAATATTCTGCAGGCCGCCTCCGCCGTAGTAGCCAACAACCTGCAACGTAAGGGAAAGACGTTGTGGACCGCGCGTCAGGGCGGCGCCCGCATCGGCGCTTACGAGGCGCCCGACGGCGAAAACGAAGCGCTGTTCGTGGCCGATTATCTCAGTAAGTATCTGGCGCATGAGGCGCAGGAAAACCGCGACTCGCGCGCCGCCATTCTCTACCGCACCAACTCCCAGTCCCGGTTGTTTGAAGAAGGCCTGCGCCGCTACGGGCTGAAGTACAGCGTGGTCGGCGGCTTTTCGTTTTACGAGCGCGCAGAAATCAAGGACCTGGTTTCCTATCTTAAGGTGTTGCATAACCCGGACGACTCGATCGCCGTACAGCGGGTGATCAACACTCCGGCGCGGGGTATCGGCAAGAGCACACTCGAGGTGATCGAGCGCATCGCCCTGGAAACCGGCACTTCCACCTGGTCGGCCATCGATACGGTGATGCAGCGCCAACTGCTTCCGGCGCGCGCCCTCACCGCCTTGCGCGGCTTCCGGCAGGTGATCACCGAGGCGCGGGCCAAACTGACCGGCGTTTCCATCGAGTCGATCCATAAGGCCGCGAATCCCGAAGCCGTGGATGATTCCGCCGATTTCGCGGCGGCCGATGAGCAGGCGTCGTTTGACCTGAGCCTGGCCCCGGAGGAAACGGCGGATGTCTCCTTTGACTTTGACCTGCCGGAGGCGGACCTGCCGCGACCGGATCTTGCAGACGAAGTTCCGCCTGCGGGCGTTTTCGAGGGAGAAGCTCCCAACCCGGACGCTCCCAGTATGGCCGAGTTGTTGAAGTTTCTGCTCGACCGCACCGGATATATCAAGCAACTGGAATTGGACGGTTCGCCCGAAGCGCTGGCCCGCATCGAGAACCTGCACGAACTGGTGAATGCCGCCATGGATGCGCAGGACCGGGGAGAAACCCTGGGCGAGTTCCTCGACCACGCGGCCTTGGTCAGCGATCAGGACTCCTACGACAGCAGCGCGCAGATCACGCTGATGACGCTGCATGCCGCCAAAGGCCTGGAATTTCCGCTGGTCTTTCTGGTGGGCCTGGAAGAAGGGCTTTTCCCCCATTCACGCACCTTGAACTCACCCAACGAGCTCGAAGAGGAACGCCGGCTGTGTTACGTGGGAATGACCCGCGCCATGGACACGCTGGTGCTGGCCCGCGCCCGCTATCGCCGCCGCTGGGGCACCGATATGCCGGAGGCCAGTATTCCCTCCCGCTTCCTCGATGAGGTGCCTCCCCAGCTGCTGGAAGATCTGGGCTCGCCGCGCAGCCCGCGCCGCGAATATGCCGAAGCCACCGAAACTCATTACAGTTATGAGGACGAGGACCAGCGCCCGGAGCACGAACGCCGGCAACCCGCCGGCGGCAGCCGGGGCGCGCGGACTGCTTCCGGCCCCACTTATAACTCGATTGAGAATATCGCCGAGTTTTTCGCTTCCCGCGGCAAGAAGTTCAATCTTCCCAAAACTCCGGCCGCAGTGGCCTCCGGAGCGCGCGGTTTTCAGCCCGGCCAGAAGGTCCGCCACCCCAAATATGGCGTTGGAGTGGTTTATCAATGCGAAGGCGATGGGGATAACGCCAAGATTACGGTACAATTTCAGAGATTCGGCTTGAAAAAGCTCATGGAGAGATTTGCGCAGCTGGAACGCGCATAGTTGCAGTTTGAGTCTTTGCGCAATCGGGTAATCGGATCATCGGCTACATTGACGATTCTGAGGGGTTTAGATTACCCGATTACTCAATTGCCCGAATACTCAATCGGTGAATTTATAGATTACGACCGTTGCCTAAGGGTCGCGGGCAGAAAAAAATAAGCGAGGAAGAAGACAGCGAATGGATACGAAGGAACTGAAGGATAAAGCAGAACGCAAAAAAGTGAAGCGCACCGCTCGCAAGAAGGCGACGCAAGCCAAACCGAAGGCCAAGCGCACATACGTCCGCGGCTCGAAGAAGCAAAAAGTGAAGAAGATGGTTCGCGGCCAGAGCAAGCGATAGGCAGACGGTCGTTGGCCTTTGGTGGTTGGCCGGCAACGCGGGTTTCCAGTTTACAGTTCACGGTTTATTGCCGGCTTGACGCTGGTTTGGCTGAGAGCTGCAATCCGGAAGCCCGGCCTTGGCCAATGTCAATTGTGAGTCTTCCGGCCAACCGCCAACGACCAGAGACCAACGACTGCATCGAGGTTCTACTTGGCCCAGACTCCGGCAATGGAAAAATTGAGTTCGCCACAGAGAGCTGCGGGGAATCAGCTTTTTGCCCGCAAATCCATCGACAAACTAATCGCCGCCAGCGAAGAGCCCGAACATCGGCTGAAGAAGTCGCTGGGGCCCTGGAGTCTGACGGCGCTCGGCATCGGTGCCATCATTGGTTCGGGCATTTTTGTTCTCACCGGAACGGCGGCGGCGGGCGAGCAATTCACCGTCCCCTCGATATTGCACGCGCAGGTGCTGGATCTGGCGGTCAATCTCTTCCGCCATGGAAGCATCCACGGCGTCTTGATGCATGGCCGTCCGCCGGCCGGGCCGGCCATCGCCATCTCCTTTTTGCTGGTGGCCGTGGCCTGCAGTTTTGCCGGCTTATGTTATGCCGAACTGGCGTCGATGATCCCCATCGCCGGCAGCGCTTACACTTACTCCTACGCAACCCTGGGGGAAATTTTCGCCTGGATCATCGGCTGGGATTTGATCCTGGAGTATGCGGTCAGTAATGTGGCGGTGGCGGTGGGATTCTCCGGCTATTTGAAAGCCCAACTGGTGACCTTCGGCATAAATCTGCCTGACAAGTGGTCCACTCCGGTATGGGCCGCAGGCCAGTGGTCGGGTGCTTATTTCAACGTGCCGGGCTTCCTGGTGGTATTCGTCCTGACGGTGCTGCTGATTCGAGGCGTGCGGGAGTCGGCAGAGGCCAACAACGTGATGGTGGCCATCAAGATAGGCGCCATCCTGATATTCCTGGTGGTGGGCGGCCTGCTGATGAAGCCTACCAATCTCCACCCCTTCGCTCCTTCGGGCTTCGCGGGGGTGGTTACCGGCGGCGCAATCATCTTTTTTACTTACATTGGCTTTGATTCCGTGTCGACGGCGGCCGAGGAAGCCAAAGTCCCGCAAAAGGACATTCCCTTCGGCATCATCGCCTCGCTGATTGTCTGCACCGTGCTTTACATCGCCGTCGCTCTGGTACTGCTCGGGATGATGAAGTACACCACCTTCATCTCCGGGCCGGCCGCCGATGCCCCGGTGGCTTACTCATTGAAGACCTTGGGCGCCAGTCCCGTTTTTCAGACCATCATTATCGTGGGCGCGCTGATGGGAATGCTGTCGTCGCTGCTGGTGTTCCAGTACGGCCAGACGCGCATATGGTTTGCCATGTCCCGGGACGGCCTGTTGCCTAAGCTGTTCAGCGCCGTGCACCCCAAATTCCAGACTCCGCACTGGTCCACCTGGATTGCCGGTTTCGCCGTGGGCATTCCCGCGGGGCTGGTGGATATTGGCGATGCGGCGGACCTGTCCAATATCGGCACTCTGTTCGCCTTTGTCCTGGTTTCGCTGGGCGTCATCTTCCTGCGCCGCACCCAACCGCACCGCCCGCGTGGCTTCCGGGTTCCTTTGGTGCCCTGGTTCCCATTGATTTCCGTGATCATGTGCGCTGGCCTGATGACCGGCCTCACGGTGATCACCTGGATCCGCTTTGTGCTCTGGCTGGGAATCGGGTTGGTGATTTACTTCCTGTACAGCCGCCGGCACAGTGAATTCGCAGCTCCGGCATTCCAGTCGCACAGCGACGGAAGAAGATAGCCCGCTACAAAACGGGCAACTCTCGTTCGTCCGCGTTCCCCGGTGCCGCCGTGCAAACGTACCTGCTTCAATATTGAGTAACAACGGCGTTCCCCCCGTTCCCAATCCGATACCCGCTGCGATTGAATAACGTTGAATCCCCGGGGAGGGAGTTAACATATATCCAGCATGGCTGCTTCTATCAAGGCTCAGGATTCCTGCGAGCCTTCCGCGCCGCTGAGCGCCTATGTGCTTGGGTTGCCGAAGGCGGAGCTGCACCTGCATCTGGAAGGCGCCATTCTGCCGGAGACGGTCGTCGAGCTGGCGCACAATCATGGCCGCGAACTGGCGCTGGAGGATGTTCACCGGCTGTACGAGTACACCGATTTCACTGGGTTTCTGCAATGCTTTCGGGATGTC
>CAZUCM010000130.1:0-8155 GCA_964619235.1 uncultured Terriglobales bacterium | reverse complement strand
AGTGTAGTACGTCATCCATGCCCGGACGTACGGGGCCGCGTCTCATGGAAAGGCCAAGGGGTAAGGTTATCACTGCCCGTCTGCTCTCGACACGGTCATGGCCCGCCGTTCAATGACAAATCACAAATCCGCTTCCAATTTGGCCGCCTTCGCTTTGCGGCGTTTGGGATGGACAAACCACACGACTCCGATACTCACCAGATAAAGCACAATCATGGGCGCGGCGAAGATGCACATGCTCATGACATCCGGCGTGGGCGTGACGATTGCGGCAATAATAAAAATCGCGAGAATCGCGTACCGGAAATGCTTAATCAGAAAGCCGGGCTTCACCACTCCCATGGCGCCCAGAAACGCGGCCAGGATGGGCATTTCGAAAATCAGTCCCATGCCCACGGTAATCACCAGGAACAGCTCGGTGTATTCGCTGATGGTGATCATGGGTGTAACGCGATGGGTAAAGTTGATCAGGAAATCCAGTGCCCTGGGATACACAACGCGATAACCGCAATATCCGCCCCCACAAAACAAGAGCACCGTGGAAAACAGGAACGGCATAATATATTTTTTTTCGTGGCGATACAGTCCGGGAGCGATAAATGCCCACACCTGGTACAGCAGGTAGGGCGAGGTGAGAAATATCCCAGCCACCACGCCCACTTTCAAATACATATTGAAGGGCTCGGTGGGATTCAGGTAGACCAGTTGCTTGCCGTCCCAGCCGCCCTTGTGCAGGGCGTCCAAAAGAGGCTGTTGAACCCAGCCGAAAATCGCGTCGGCCTTCCAGAAACAGGCGACGAATCCCACTCCGATGGCGATCAGGCAGCGGATGATACGGGTGCGCAGCTCCTCGAGGTGGGCAAGGAAGCTCATGCCTTGCATCTTCTCTTCCACCCTGCGCCGGGCGGCTTCCATCCGGTCCGCGTTTTGATATCCGATATCAGCCATTCTGCCCCGGAACGGAAGTATGGGCTACGCCGGTCTGGCCCTCCGGTGCGCCGGCCTGCGCTGAGGCGGGCTTCCCATCCACCACACCGTTGGCCACCGCGCCATCCGGCGGAGGCAAAATCTGCGGCGGCCGCTCTACCGGTTGCTTCTTCAAAGCCTCTTCAATTTCGATCTGTCGCATTTCCGCGTCGAGTTGGGATTTGAATTCATTGCTGGCGCGCCGGAATTCAGCCATCGCCTTGCCCACCTGGCGCGCGATCTCCGGCAGTTTCTTCGGGCCAAAGATGATCAGCACCAGAAAAAACAGGAACAACATCTCGGAGAAGGAGCCCATATTCATTGCACATTCATGATAGCAGCAGGCCAGAAAACCTTCACCACAGAGGGCACAGAGGAAAAGCAATACGAGTTTCCAGTTTCAAGTTTCGAGTTTCAAGCATGCAGGTGTGAGCTCGTTTCAAGCTTAAGGCTCGAAACTTGAAACTCGGAGCTGTTTCCCTTTGTATCCTCCGTAGTAATTCCTGCAAGGGCCGGCCGGACAGCCAAGGCGGCTCGAAACATGCTATACTGCCTTTAGTTCCGGTCACTTGAGAGAATACGTGCCGGTACCCCAAGGAACAGAAAACGATGGCCCGTAGTTCTCGCCGTAACCTCCTGCTTGTCACCTCGTTCATACTTTTGTGCGGCGTTCTGGGCGCTGTGTTCGGCCAGCGCATCAACGGCAGCAGCGATTCCGATCTCAATGACGGCGTGCGCACATTCTCGCAGGTCTTCAGCGTGATTCAGCAGAATTACGCAGAACCGGTCAATCCGGATAAGGCCATTTATAACGGAGCCATTCCGGGCATGCTGCGGGCGCTCGATCCGCACTCCAACTTCTTCGACCCCAAGTCGTTTGCCGCATTGCGCGAGGAACAGAAAGGCAAGTACTACGGCGTCGGCATGCAGGTGGGTCCGCGGAATAACAAGGTGATCGTCATTGTGCCCTTTTCCGGCACCCCGGCGTACCGGGCCGGCATTCATCCCGGCGACATCATCGTAGCCGTCGATGACAAACCCACCGATAACCTGAGCACCAGCGAAGTCGCCGACATGCTAAAGGGTCCCAAGGGGACTCCCGTGCGCATCACCATCCTGCGGGAAGGAACGGAAAAACCGCTCATCTTCAATGTGGTGCGCGACGAGATTCCACGGTATAGCGTGGATTTGCACTTCCTGATCCGTCCGGGCGTCGGCTACATGCATATCTCCGGCTTCCAGGAAACCACCGAACATGAGGTCCAGCAGGCTTTAGACCAGATGGGCGATATCAAGGGCCTGGTGTTGGATCTGCGCCAGAATCCAGGCGGATTGTTGATCGAGGGTGTGGACGTCGCCGACAAGTTCCTGAAACGCGGTCAGGTCATTGTTTCGCACCACGGCCGCTCTTCGCCGGAACGGATCTACCGCGCCGAGCACGGCAATGGCGGCAAGGATTACCCCATCGTGGTCCTGGTAAATCGCGGCACGGCTTCGGCGGCAGAGATTCTCGCCGGCGCCATTCAGGACCATGACCGTGGACTGATTCTGGGCGAAACCACATTCGGCAAAGGACTGGTGCAGACGGTATATCCGTTGGATGAGAACACCGGACTGACCTTGACCACCGCCAAATACTACACTCCCAGCGGCCGGTTGATTCAGCGCGATTACAACGGCGTCTCCCTGTACGACTATTACTACAACCATAGCAATGACACGGACTCGCCGGCGAATCACGAAGTGAAACTCACCGACAGCGGCCGCACGGTGTATGGCGGCGGCGGAATCACCCCCGACGTCAAGTTCACCGACCCCAAGGACAACAAATCTCAGGACGAGTTGTTGGAGCATTACGCCTTCTTCAACTTCGCCAAGCGTTACGTGACCCAGCATAAGGTCGGCAAGGATTTCGAGGTCAACGACGCGGTAATGCAGGATTTCCGCAAGTTTCTGAACGACGAAAAGATCACTTACACCGACGCGGACCTCAACCAGGCCAGCGACTGGGTGAAGAGCCACATCAAGAGCGAGATCTTCATCGATCTCTACGGGCAGGAAGAAGGTTTGCAAGTGAGCGCCGAAAACGATCCCGAAGTCCTCAAGGCGCTCGAATTGCTCGGCCCGGCCAAACAACTGGCCGATGGCGCCAAGAAAGTCATAGCCGAGCGAGCAGCCGCCCGCAGTCTGAACCAATAAGAGCGTCAGAGTTCAACGACAAAGGCTCGCCCCTCGGCGGGCCTTTGTCGTTGAAAGCATCCTCGATATCCCATTCGGAAAAGCGCTTCAGAATGGGATCGCAGCCTAATCCCTTCACGCCTTGCGGCGGCCATTATCTTCAAGTAACGCTTTTATTTTTTTCAGTAAGTCATTCGGAGGGATTGGCTTCTCGATGAATTCAAACTTCCCTCGGTCAGGGTGATCCGCCGCATGTCCGATCGCTCCCGAAACCATCAACACCTTACATTCCGGGTACTGTTGCAGTAGCTCGGTGGCCAGGGTCAAGCCATTCATTTCCGGCATCAGGTAGTCGCTGAGCAGCAGATCGGGCTTCAGATTGGCGGCTGCGGCAAGCGCTTCCTGCGGTTTGGAAAAAGCCACCGCGCGGTACGCCCTCTGTCGAAGAATTAGCGCCAGGGTTTCAGCGATGAGTCCTTCATCGTCGACGACGAAGATGACTGCTTCCGGCATTCGCACCTCTGTTCGCCGCAACACAACTTTCGTGCCTGGAATCAACCCAATCCTTGCACGAACCAAGAGCCGAATAACCCGCCCAAGCCACCCGAAATCCCAGACACCGGCGTTTCAATTGATGAGCAAAAACACCGGCTCGATCCAGGACTGACAAAATATCAATTTCTGAGGGCAGATGTCTATAGATATTTGCCGCAAGTAATCGATAAATGAATGCAATTCAAGTTGCTGACAACCATTGTGTTAGGGATTTCATCTCCTGAAATGGTGGCAGCGGCCGTACCTGCGGTTTTGGCTCAGAGGGCTGTCGACGGCGATTCCCAGGCAGATGGTTTTGAGAAATCAGCACTGAGGAGGACCAGCCTATGATCCGCGACGATATTCTCCTGAACTTTCCGGACCTATTCGGAACCAAGCAGGTCAATGGCCGCGACATTGACGTTCAAGAAACGATCGCAACCCTGACCCGCGAGTTGGCAGGCGACATCGCAGCGGCTTTGACCGCACGGCGGACGCTGCTGGCTTCAACCGAGCCGGTCGGCAAGAAGTACGGGTGGCCGGACTGGGAGGAGACATATCCGGATCCGGTGACCGGGGAGGATTGGACCTTTCGGCAAATCATCCAGGGCCTGATCGACAATTTTCTCGGCCAGGACAGCCGGTGGCGCTGGCGGCTCAATGACGATGTTCCCATCCCCAGCGAGGCGAACCCGCTGACCAATCCCGGGTTGGAGCTGACCGGGCCGTGGCATCCTCTGGACATGGCCTTTAACGCCCTGAACAGTCCCGCGCCGATGAATATGCCGGACTTTGAAGACGCTTCCCCCACCCATTTTCAGCCCGACGGCGAGCCCACACACCAGCCGCTGGGAGTCTTTGCCGCGCTGCAGAATGCCAAGGACATCTTTCACGGACGATGGACCGGACGCGCTTATGAGGTCGTAAAAAAGGGCAATAAGCGCTCATACAAAATCAATACGCCCCCGGCCCGCTGGCCGGTCCGCTTTGTGCGGCCTCCGAGTATTCACGTGCGCTACGACCACATTCAGGTCGACGGCCAACCGGCGCCCGGACTCATCGTCATTGCGGTGCTATGGGTGCTGAATAATTACGAGTGCCTGCGCCGGGCCGGTACCGGCGTGTATTTTTACATTCCCAAGCTGCAGACTCCCATGGAGGCCATGATCGTCGAAAAGCTGCTGGCGCGGCTGGAAGGCATCATCGGCATTCCGGCCGGCGCGCTCAAAATCAAGGTTCTGTATGAAGAGGGCAACGCGGGCCGTTCGTTGCCGGCGATTGCCTGGGTATTGCGCCGCCGCCTGCTGGGGACCAATGTCGGCCGCTGGGACTATCTGGGCAGTCTCATTGAAATGTGGAAGGACGATCCCAAGGGCATTTTTCCCGATCCCCAGACCATCGGCATGACCTCTTCCAACATGATCGCCTACCAGCGTTATAACGCCCTGATGATGTTGATGGCAGGCATCAATAAGGGTGAATTCAACCAGGGTGCGCCGATCGGCGGGATGGCGGCGGTCATGATCTATCAGCCGGGTGATGCCTATGGCCGATCGCGCTATAACGCTTTGGCGTTGCGCGCCATTGCCATTGACAAGCTGCGGGAGCGCCTGCTGGGCCTGATGTTCGTGCCCGATCAAACGCCGGCAGCGGGGCTATCGCCGTCGTTGGAGGATATTCTGGCTCAACGTGTGCCCGGGAGGCTCTACGATGCCTATCGGCAAAGCTGGGTCGCCAGCCCGGAGCCTGCTTATGTTGCGGCCGGCAATGCGCCTTTGCAGATTTCTCTGGCCCAGCTGCAGTCGATTCTGGACGCCCCTCTGCAGACTGTGGAAGTGAAGGGCAAAGCCGTGCCGACGCCCGCCAGTGGTCTCGACGATTCGGAACGCCAGCTGTTGCGGTCCCGCGGCTTATTGAATTCCCTGGGCAAGATCACGCCCGCGGTAATTACCGGGGAAATGCTGTCCACGCCGGAGCGGCTATTGAGCGAAGAACGCTGGCAGGCAATTTACGGCGTCCCCAGCGGCGACGTCACCATTGAACACGTTCAGCATGCCTTTTATATGGCGGCCAACTACGGCTTCCAGATCCTGAACGGCAACTTCGCGGCCGCCATTGACGACTACGAACTGAAGCTGCGCTTTATGAACGATCTGGCAACCTACCGGATCAATGTCTCCTGGCTCTGGACGCTGGCGCATCACCAGGCGGCAATTACCCGGGATGGCTACTTGAAACGGCCCGCGCTCACCGAGGATGGGGTGGAACCATCCGTAAACGCGGACCCGGTGAAGGCCGGTACGCGCTTCTCCACGGATCTCTTCCTGAAGGTGTGGGAGTACCACAACCAATGGACGGAGGCATTCTTTGCCGAACTGGACCGCCGTCACGATCCCGGCCGCTTTGACCGTGAAAAGGCCCCGGTCATCATGGACCTTTTGCGGCGCCAGTTGCTTTCGCCTCGCTATATTCAGCATAGTGCCCGTGTGCTGTTTGTAGCCGGCGCGGCAAACCCAGCGGAGCGCACGCAGATTCTGGATGCCATCTTCGATCTGTCGCGTGAGGAAATCGTCCAACGTGTAGGAACCGGCCGCCTGCAGATGACCGCCCTGGCCGCATATGACTATATCTATGACATCTTTCAGAATCGCAAGAAGGCTCATAATCCGGCCATGCCGGCCGAGAGAAATCCCAGCGCCGCCGACTGACACAGCACGGTCTCCCGTTTCCCGTATCCGGTAGCAAGGAAACACCTGCGCGCCTGCGGCCCGACGTCCTATGAGGCTTCGCACCGGCGAAGCGCTGCCTTCCCCGCCGGCAGCCGTTCCTCGTGGGGTTCCCGCCCGGGAGGTGCCGGAGCCCCTTCCTTGACTGCACAGCCTCCAGAAAGCCCGCCTCGCTTACCGAAAGTAACGACCAAAACAGGTTAAAACTTTCTTAAAAAAACACTGTCAAGGGTAATCTTTCTTTGCAGTTAGTCCGATATCTCTTATATGAGTTCATCGCTCGCCCCACTTTCGGCTGGGCTCACGAAGTTTGTCGCGCGACAGGCGATCCTCGACCGTTCCCAGAAGGTGATCGGCTACGAACTTCTCTTTCGTTCCGGGGTTGGAAACAGCTTTCCGAACGCCGACTTTGCCAGCGCCTCCCGCGCTGTCATTGATAAGGCGCTGCTGGTGGGCGTTGACGTTCTGTGCGACCGGAAAAAGGCATTCATCAACTGCACGGAGGACGTGCTGGTCGACCAGTTGATCGCGGTTCTGCCGCCTTCGACCACCGTCGTCGAGATCATGGAAGAGATTGAAGTCACCGAAGCGATCATGACGGCGTGCCGCACCCTGAAGAATTCCGGGTACATGATCGCACTGGACAGCTTCGTGCCCGACGGCCCGCAGAAGCAATTGCTGGAACTGGCGGATGTCGTAAAACTCGACGTTCAACACACATCGCCAGGCAAATTCCGCTCTTTCGTTCGCGAGCAGGTGGCGCGCGGGCGCTGGATGGTCGCCAAGAAGGTAGAGACGCTGGAGTGTTTTCAGGAAGCACGGAACGCGGGATTCACGCACTTTCAAGGCTATTTCTTCGCCAAACCGGTTGTGCTGGGAATGCCGGACCTGCCCTCCGGCACGCTGAATCGCATTCAGCTGTTGCAGTGCATCGCCGGCACGGAATTGAATTATCGCGAAGTGGAAACCATCATCAAGTGCGATCCTGCGCTGTGTTACCGGCTGCTGCGTTACCTGAACTCCGCGCTTTTTTCCTTTCCTTGCAGCGTAAGTTCCGTGCGGCACGCCCTCAGCCTATTGGGAGATCAGGAAATACGGCGGTGGATCACCCTGATCGTGGCCATTGCCGCGGTGCAGGAAAAGCCAATGGCGCTGCTGCAATTGGCATTGCTGCGGGCCAAGTTCTGCGGGGCGGTGGGGAGGCTTCTGCACTGGCGCGGCAGCGATCTGTTTCTTCTTGGTCTGTTTTCGCTCATGGACACCATCCTGGACGTTCCCATGCCTGAACTGCTGAGCCGCGTACGGCTGCCCGAGCCGATCACGCAAGCCTTGCTGGGCAACAATACGGATCTGGACCAGGTGATGAAGCTGGTCTACGCGGTGGAAAGCGCCGATTGGGACTGCTGCGACGAAATCGCCAAGCTTCTGGGCATGCAGGAAGACGCCATCTCCAAGGCATATTTTGAATCTGTGGCGTGGACCAAAGAGTTCATCAACCTTGCCTGACCGGGTAATCCCTTATCGCTCCCGGCGGTGAACCGCCTTCGCACCCCTGCAATTCTTTACACGATCGAGCCGGCCACGGAATGGCGGGAACCGGAGCTTCCCTTACTGATGGATGGGCATTTGCGTTTCAGCCGGCGGCATCGGCCGACACTCCTGTGCGCTTCAATTCATGCCAGCGCACATCGCCGCGCAGATACTCCCACATTCCCCGCAGCCGCCACAACATGGTCAATTGACGATATGGC
>CAZUCM010000129.1:0-8236 GCA_964619235.1 uncultured Terriglobales bacterium | reverse complement strand
GGTGACTGTGATCGTATAGGTTCCAGGCGCGACGTTGTATGGCGGGAACAGATTCAGCGCGCTGGAGCCTTCGCCGGGAGCAAGAATTACCTTCGGCCATATGTATTGCGCCATCCCGGCCGGCACTCCACTCACGGTCAGGGTCACATTGTTGTTGAAGCCACTGGCAGTGGCGATGTCGACGGACACAACGGTTTTGTGTGTATAGGACAGCGTGAGTGTATTCGGCGTCAGGCTCAACGCAAAACCCGTAGGGGTGACCACGTTTACGGTGAGCTGCGTGCTCTGCGTGATACCGCTGCCGGTCGCCGTGATCGTGAGGCCGTATCTCCCCGCGGCCAGCGACGAGGTTGTCAGAATCTGAATCGAACTAGTGCCCGATCCCGGCGCCGGGAAGCGAGCCGGCGTAAAGCTGACATACATTCCCGCCGGCAGGCCAGTGGCGCTCAAGGTGACCGCGGCATTGAACCCGCCGGTAACCGAAACGGCTACGGGTGCTTTCGTGGCCGAGCCCGGCGCAACGGTTATGGAGCTGAGCGAAGTATTCACGAAAAATGCCGGAACCGAATTGGCGGCATCGCCCCAATGTTGGACCATCAGGCCGGCGTCCACCGAGCCAAGTCCGGTGGCCATGTCATATCCCGCCTGGGCCGCATAGCCGGTTACGCCGGGAACGGAATTGTTGCCTGTGACCACATCATGAAAGACGGCGGCGCCGCTCGCCAGCCGCTGGCGGTTGAGCAGCGCGTACAAGGCCGGATTCACGTTTCCTTGCCGGTCGCCCGCGTTCTGTACCACCAGTGCAATCATTCCGGCAAAAGAGGGAGCGGCTGCAGATGTGCCGCCGACAACGGCCAGGCTGCCATTGAGGTAGATGGGATAGCCGTCGTGACCGGCGGCCGTCAGGGAAACGTCGGGGACATCCCGCTGGCCGTCGGCGGGGACATTGCTGGCAACCTGCCAGGAGGGCTTGGCGTAAATTGTACTGGCGCCGCCGCCACTGGCCCATAGTCCAGCGGCTCCGCTCTCGTTCCAGGTGGTTTCCGGAATGTAGCTAAGGGCCGAAGCTGTTGCGGGAGAGGCATTCGTGGACGACCAGTACAAACCAGGGTTGGTCACATCCAGGAACATCGTGCCGCCTACGCTGGTGTTAAAAGGCGTGGAAGCAAGGCCGTTGACCGCCTGTCCGGAGATGGCTTCGGTGGAGGCGGGGGCGTCGCATCCGGCAGCTCCACTATCCCCGGAGGCCACGATCACACTGATTCCTTCAGCCGCTGCCCTTTGCCACAAATCATTCAGATAGGAATTTCCCGCAGTGCCCAGCGCGGATTCACAAAGGCCGAAGCTGAGGCTCATCACGGACGCCAGGTTGTGATCCACGATATATTCGGCGGACAGCAAGGCTCCGTCACTGGCGCTGGTGGAAGAGGAAATCACAAAGTTGATAGCGGCGCCCCGGGCTACCGCTCCCGCCCATTCCACGTCGAGGTCGGCCTCAGCCTCTTCGTCCTGACTGACGATACCGGGGTCGGCGCCGTTTACGATGATCTGCGGGTCGTTGACCGGTAAGCCATAAGTGGTGCGAAAGAGTTCGATATCGGATACGTTGATGTCCGTCCGGCCGACAACCGCCAGGGTCTGTCCGGTCCCGTCGATTCCCGAGCCGTACAACGGCGCGAGATCGTAAATCACCGAGAAATCCGCCGGGGTGATATAGCGGCCGCTGCTGGATTGATCCAGCGGCGCCTGGACGGTGGAATGCATCGGACGGCTATGGAAATCGTTCATGGAAACGATTCCTGCCACCACTCCGGAGAGCGCTGCCGGTATAGCCGGGTCCGTGGCGTTCGCATAATGCAATTGGCCGCCCACTTGATAGGTGTGGATCTGGGTGTGGAACGTTGATTCAACCTGCCCTGCGGTTCCACTAAAGATGATGGAGCGGCCGCCCGGAGTCACTTCTTCCACTTCAAGGCCGTGGCTGGAAAGCCAGGCTGTAATCTGTTGTGTATCGCTGCTGGAAGCGCCAAAGGCCGCTGCGTATTGCTCCGGCGAGATCCACTGGTGATAATAGGGCGACCCGGGGGTGCGCTGGGCCGCAATCAAGGCTGCAATCGCCGCTTTTTGGCCGGCATCGCTTTGCAAAGCCAAGACCATTCGTTCCATGCGATATTCTGCCGGGGCTGCTCCGGTATCAAATTGGGCGCTGGCCGACGGATGCCGATTGCCCGTAAGCACCACTGTCTGCTGGTCGTCGATGGCTGATGTGATCCGATCCGCAGGATGCAATGCGGTCAGCGCATTTTCGACTGGTCCTGAAGTCTGGCCAAGTAATGAGTGACTGGAAATCAACCCAAAAACCAATGCCGAGAACAGCAGCGTTCGTCGCAGCATGAGAGCCCCATTCATTTGTTGAATGGCCGACGCCCCGAAAGGGAAGACGACCTACTCTTCTCATCGGCATACGGGAGGGGCGCTCTACATCGGGCGAAGCGCTTATGGTGACTGTAGTAATAGGCCGCAGCGCGACGCAGACCTCCTTATTAGTAGACAGGAAAGCAGTGATGTCTACGTACCATATTGAAAACAATATCGTTTTCTGGTTGTGGCGGCTCGGGCGGGCGCGTAGCCTTCATCGCCGGCGGTACAAGATTGAGCATTTGCCGCGGGCAGTCGAGGGAGGTGGGAACCGCAGTGTATGCATTGCCGAATTCCTGCCGCTATGCAAAGATTTGTCATTGTTGAGGAAACCGTGACTGGAAATTGCCAAGGCGAAGGACTGGGAATGCTGCCGACCTACCACGTGGTGGTTCCCGAGCGCTCGGATTACGCATACAGCGTCACGGAGCGGCAACTGGAGAGCCATCTCGAACGGATCGCTCGCCCGGCTGGAAACCGCCCGGGGGGCGAAACGGTTCCCCGCCTGAGCTTTGATGACGGCCACGCCTCACAGTTTCGCTATGCTTTTCCGCTATTGCAGAAGCACCGGGTGCGGGCAATTGTTTTTGCGATAGCGGGATGGATGGAGCGGCGCCCGGACTACATGACTTGGGCGCAACTGCGGGAAATGGCCGCAGCGGGACATGAAGTGCAATCGCACGGACTGACGCATCGCTTTCTTACGGAATGCACGGACCTCGAACTGAGCGAAGAACTTGGCGCATCCCGGGACGAGTTGCAGCAGAAGCTCGGCAGGGTTGTTGACGCCATTTCCATGCCCTACGGCCGAATGGACCAGCGCGTGCTCAAGGCTTGTCTGGAGGCAGGGTACAGGCGAATCTACACCTCCGCGCCCCGGCCGCCGTACCGGATGGGGAATCAAGCCGAGGTGCTGGGCCGATTTATGGTGAAGCGTTCAACCACTCCCGCGGATCTGGACAACATGCTGACCGCAGGCAGGACAGCGTTGCTCTTCCTGAACGCCAAGCATCAGGGCAAGCTTATGCTAAGAACGGTTATCGGCGAGAGCCTGTATCACCATCTTTGGGGTCTTTGGAGCTCACGAAAAACCCTGGAGGAGGACGTGCGCAACGAATATTGACCCATTTGCGGCCTGCTTTTACTTCGGGACTCCCCATTGCGCATCCAGGAACTCAAGATACTGCTGCCAGTCGAAAGCCGTGACATCGTGCTTTCCCGTGCGCACGTGGTAGGCGACGGTGTGCATGATCGGTTGGTTGACGGGCGGCATTTGATCGGTGCCTAAACCCTGTTTTCCCAGTAGTTGATAGACGCGACCGACATTGACGGCCGAGAGGAACTCCCCGCGCGGATCGGACCAACGATCGTCTTCCGCACTGGCCACGTACAGCGGCCGGGGGGCGACGAGTGCGAGAAGCAAATTCCCGTCCACTGGAATCTCGCTGTCCCGTCCGACCCATTGCCGGAAATTGCGGCAGAACCAATATCCGTAAGGATCGACGAGATGAGCGATGTTCTCACCCAGGTTGCGGCGGTACAACGATTGACCGCCCTTGCCCGACTCGGTTGACAGAACGGCGGCGAAGCGCGTGTTCTGTGCGGCCGCCCAGTCCGCCGTCTTCCCTAATCGCGAGTGCCCGGTGACGGCGTTCCGGTGTTCATCGATGCGCTTGTCGGTGAGCAGGTAGTCAAGCGCCCGGCTCAAGCCCCAGGCCCAGGCGCCAATTGCGCCCCACTCGCCGGGCGCCGGCTCCGTTTGTCCCTTATCGAAAAACAGAGGCCGGATCCCGTACTTCATTCCTTCGGCAAAATCCGGCTCGATATCGCCGTAGTATACGGTGGCAAGGCCGTAGCCTCGCCGGATCAGGTTTTCCACTTGCCATTCCTGGCTCTGCCGGCCGCGCGACTCTTCGCTGGGCATGCCCCGCTTATAAGTTACCTGGGCGTTGGCAGCGTGGGGCGCGGCCACCGGAGGTTCCCTGAGCCATGCTTCATGGAGCACGATTCCGGGGTCGGCAAGAATCGTCTGGTTGCCTTGAAAGTTCAATCCCAGAATCAGCGGCACCGGTTTGGCGTTCCTGACGGGCAAATACAGCAGCAAGTGCATCCTGGGACCGGCTTCGCCCTTCGCAGTGAAATAAATCGTTACCTGGCGGCGGAGTGCGGCTCCGTTGAGCGCGGGAGTATCGGCTTCCTCGACCTTATATTGCAAAGGCACTTTAGCCTGTTCCGGTGTGCGTCCATACACATTTTGCTCGAACAGATGCAAAATCTCAGGGCGTCGCTGTTTGAACCACGTCGCGCGGTTGCGAACCGGCTTGCCGTTGGCAAGGGTCAGCGGATCCGGCAAGGTAAAGGCGCGCACATTCTTTTCTTCATAGTTGTAGCCGGGATGGAGCTGGGCCTGAGTGGAGAGGGAAGCTCCGAAAATGAAAGCAAGCCACAGGAACCAACGCAAAAAACTGAAGCAAATTCCGGGTGCACGCATAACGCCTTTCGAAAGTGAGTAATTGAGAAATCGGATCATTGAAAACCGCCTGCACTGTTCATTGACCCGATGACTCAATTGCCCGGTTCCTCAATATTGCAGTTTCCCTCGAAGTCCCGTTGAATTCTGGAACTCCACTTTGCTGCCATCGGTGGCGTGGATGTGAATGTTATGGAATTCCCAATTTCTGGCGTCTGCGATATTACCCGCCGACTTGGCCGAGATATCCACATCTTTGAAGCGGAAGTCCACGAGCGGCGCTTCGGGATAACCGGCTACCGAGAAAGCCGTCGTTGCTCCGGTGGCGTGGATGCGCGAAACGCGCACATCGCGGAAGTGGGGCAGTCCCTCTTCGGCAGGTACCGGCGCCGTTATAACCCGCCAGAACTCGGGTATGTGATCCAGTGCGGGCGGCAGGTTGTGTTCGATGCCTTCGGGCAGGGTGGGATAACTGTAATTGGGGCTCCAGTTCAGAGTGATATGGACCGGCTCGCGTACGCCCTGCATATTCAGATCGTGAATGCGGATCTGCCGTGTCCAACCACCGCGGGTGTGCGCCGATTTGAAATAGATGCCAAAAGGAACTCCATCCAGAACCTGCAGGCCATAGATCTTAACGTCCCGGAATCCTCCTGAGGTCTCGCTGCCGAAAGTGACCCCGGCGGCCGCGGCGCGAATGATGGAGTTGCGGATGACGATATGCTCGGTGGGCCGGTTTACGCGCAGCCCGTCGGCATCGCGGCCGGCTTTCAGGCACAGGCCGTCGTCGTTGGCCTCAATGTCGGCCTTCTCGACCAGAACGTGCGCCGATGAGTCCACGTCAACGCCATCGGTGCTCGATCCTTTTCCGTCCACGTTGTTCCGGATGGTTATGCCGGAAACGGTTACGTACTTGGAATAACAGATGTGCACGGTCCAGAAGGGCGATCGCCGCAAGGTAAGGCCATGGAGGCGAACCCGGGAAGATTTGAAAATCTGGATCACGCGCGGGCGAGGTGCGGAATAATCGGCCGCCCAGCGCAGGCCGCGGCTTTCGTAAGCCGGCTTGGTATTCCAATACCTCTCCCACCACACCTTGCCATCGCCGTCGATAACGCCTTTCCCGCTGATGGTGACATCGCTTTGTTCGTAAACGTTGACCAGCGCGGACGGCCAGCTCATCTCGATGCCCGCGACGCGGGTCGGCCGGAAGGGGTAATCGCTGAGCTCGTGCGAGCCGAGCAGCGTGACGCCTTCGTCCAGGCGCAAGTGCGTGTGCGATTTGAGAAAAATAGAGCCAGTCAGGTAGGTGCCGGGGCGGAAGAGAATGGCGCCCCCGCCGGCCGCCGCCGCCGCGTCGATGGTCTTTTGTATCGCCGCGGTGTCCAGCGAGGTGCCGTCTCCTTTGGCGCCGTAGTCGTTCACCTGAAATACGGCGGAGCGGGCAAATGTCGCGGGAGCACAGGCCAGCATGACCAGAGCCAGAAGTGCGCGAGATGCAATCGGGCGCAGCAGGAACTTCCTCCTGAGCTTCGATGTGAGTTGAATACGGAAATCATCGCGGCTGGAAGAAGATGGCGTCAATAGTTCTTTTTGCTACCGGCGCCATCCTACGTCGTGCGCGCCGGCCTCAATGTACCGCGGTAGGCGGGGAGTTCGATTCGTCCAGAGTATTGTCGTGAACTCCTTGCGTTCCGTTCATCCTTTGCGGGCCTTCCATACTGCATTCGTTGGCAGTTGCGTTCTTGGCTTCAGGGAACTCCAGGCTCGTCTTTTGCCACCAGTGCATAAGCGGAGCCAAGGTGGAATCATATGGCTGGCGATCCTTCAGATCCTGAAAAAACAGCCTCTGGTGGTGATTGCCGCGGCGCATCTGGAAAACCAGGGAGTCCTGCTCCATGACACGACCATCCGCAGGCTGTCTTCCCGCGGTTGTGATGCTAAACAGCTGGTCGGGATCGAATACCGCCTGCAAAGACTTGCGATCGGAGGCCCCGAGGGTGCCTTCGACGACCTTTACGGTGTTCTGTCCGTGGAATACCAGACGATGTTCTGCGTGGAATTTTCCGTCCGGAGTAAGTGTCATGCAGTCGAAGAGGCGCTGCGTCCCTATCCATCCCCAGAAAATCGAACCATACCAGGACATGCGGCGGTTTCTGGCAATCCTAAGCTGCGAAAAATCGAGATCGGCTGCCGTTTGGTTGACGGCGACCGGAACCGCACTCTTGCGGACGGATTCGGTTTGTGCCGCTGTGGATACCGGAAACATGTCATCCACGTTCGCGGCGCGCGGGCGGCAGCTGTCGGCCTCATTCTGATCAATCTCAACTCCGGACTTGCTCGCTTCATCCCACCATTTCACGAGCGCGACGGCTGTCTCCTTGTAAGGCTTGCGGGAAAGGGTGTCGGGAAAATATATCTGTTCAGAGCCATCGGACCACCAGACACCCATACTGACTGCCGGATCGCTCCAGTTCAATATCACCCGCTCCGGAGGTTTGAGATGGACAAGCAAGCGAAACGCCGGAGTGGCTACGATCTGGGCGAGCTCTTTTTCTTCCGCCGGGGAGAGTTTTCCGGCAAATACCTTGCTGCGCGTGCCATTCAGGCCCTGGGAGGTTTCTTCCCGATGGAAGGAGCCATCGCGCTCGACCACCATGCATTTCTGCTTGAGGGTTCCGGAAAAAGCGTTGCCCACCCCCTGCCACAGGCGCATCTCGCCGAAGCGGGCCGAGGCTGCGGGAACAGGGTTGGCTCCCGCGGAATTCGGGGTTGCGGCAGCTATGCCGGCCTGCTCCGACGGAGTGTGGGGGATTACCCTGCAACCGGTCACATCTTTGGTGGCCGGCGCTTCCTCATGAGCGACGGTCTTCCACCACTGCAACAGAGCGTCCAGCCGGCCGTTATACTTGTCGGCGATTTCCTCGTCCGGGAAATACAAGCTCTGTTTCTGATTGTTTTTTCGCCAGACGTCTATCGATAGTTTCTTGTCGCCGAACCGGTAGGCCTGATTAAGGGTGTTATTGTGGGTGGAGAGGAACTCGTCGCTGCCGAGAATGGCCGAGAGTTGCTTCAGGTCGTCGGGCGTCAGGGTGCCTTCGAAAGCCTTGGTGGAAGTTCCTTCGCGCGCCTGCTCCACGCGCTCCCGGTGAAATCGCCCATTTCCCTCGACCACGATGCATTCTTGTTCGGTGGTTCGGGTTATCCGATAGGGATGAACTCTCACCATCAGAAGATGAAGGAAGCCGGCATCCTCCGGTATTGCGACAGGAGCTGCATTGCCGGCCGCCCCTGCCGCGGCAGCCGATTGAGGATCGTTTCCTGCCGGTGCGCTTTGGGCAATTGCGG
>CAZUCM010000128.1:0-8261 GCA_964619235.1 uncultured Terriglobales bacterium | reverse complement strand
ACCATGCGTAACTGCTCCGGCCAGTGAAAGCAGACGGCGATCACCGAGCGGTCCGCCAGCTGGCAGCTGCCGGTCATGCCGCCGAAGATCGCCGCCGCCGCGTTGTCGGGATGGCCTTCCAATGCGCAGGCGGCATTCAACAGGCCCATGGGAGGCAATGGTCCGGCTACCGCCTCATAGAGCCGCAGCCCCGCCACCGTGGCGGCGGCGCTGGAGCCCAACCCCGATTTCATGGGAATGTCGCTGCTGACTTCAAGTTCCAGGGAAGGAAAATCGGTGTCCCTTTGGCGCGCCAGAAAGCGAAAGGCGCGTTCGATATAGTTCTCGCCGTCCAGGTGCTGGTCCACGAAGTCGAAGCGCAACTCGCGAGCACCATCCGAGCGCACGCGGCGGATTCGCACCCGGGTATACAGCTGCACGGCAACGGCCAGCGTATCGAAACCCGGCCCCAGATTGGCGATGGAGGCGGGAGCAGTGACTTCCAGGCCTTCAATCTGCGCGTCCGTTCGCATTGCCATAACAGTCAGCCTACTTCTTTACGTACTGGTGGCGCTTGATGATGAAATCGGTGTCCTTCAGCACGTGACCGGTCAGAATGGCCACTACGCTGGCATCGGGATCAATCAGCTTTTGCGCGACCAGCTTTTTCAAGCCGGCCAGCGTCGTGGCGGAAGCCGGTTCGCAACCGATGCCATCCCGCCCAATCATTTCCTTGGCGTCGCCAATCTCTTCGTCGGTAACGTCCAGCACCATGCCGTCGGAGAAGCGTAGCACACGCAAGGCCTTCTTCCAGGACTTGGGATTGCCGATCTTAATGGCGGTGGCCACGGTGTCAGGATGCTCGACCGCCTGCAGATCTTTCGATCCGTCCCGCCATGTGCGATACAGCGGATTCGCCCCGGAAGCCTGCACGACAATCAGGCGCGGAACCTTCTGGATCAATCCGTGCGCCTTCAATTCTTCCAGCGCTTTGCCGAAGGCGGAGGAATTTCCCAGATTTCCGCCCGGGCAAACGATGTAGTCGGGCGGCTGCCACTCGAACTGCTCCATCATTTCGAAAATCACCGTCTTCTGGCCTTCGATGCGGAAGGGATTGATGGAATTCAGAAAATAAACTTTGCCGTCCCCGCTTTCCAGCATGGTGGTGAGCGCCTGATCGAAGTTGCCTTCGATTTCCACCAGTTCGGCGCCATAATCGAGCGACTGCGCCACCTTGGCCAGGGAAACCATGCCTGCCGGCAGATAAACCCGCGCCGTGATTCCCGCGCGCGCCGCATACGCCGCCATGGAGCCGGAAGTGTTGCCGGTGGAAGCACAAGCCACGAATTTGGCGCCGACGTAATTGGCCTCGGTGACGCCCACGGTCATGCCCAGATCTTTGAAGCAGGCGGTGGGATTCCATCCCAGATGCTTGTACTGCAAATTGCGCAATCCGGCCCAATCGCCGCTGCGCTGTGCCTTCACCAGAGGGGTATTGCCCTCCTCCATGGTGATGACCTGCCGGTAATCGTTGGGGAGAAACTCACGAAAGCGCCAGACTCCGCTACGGTCGCGCGGATCGTTGGACATCCGCCGCTCGCGCCAGGTGCGCTTCAATTCTTCCACCGGCCGGTCAACCTTTACCACGATCTCCAGTAAATCGCCGCAACGCGTGCAGGCCAGCACGCGCTCATGAAGATCATACGTGGCGTCACATTGTATGCAACGGATATGCATCGGGAACCTTTTCGGAGTCTGAAAAAAATTTCTAAGACTCAGTATGGCCGGAATCGCGCAGATTGCACAACCGAAAAAAAGCTGCCATCGGCCGTCGGCCCTCGGCCAGAGGGCCGATTCAGGTTTATCGTCTCACGTCCCGAACGATCGGAATCTTGAAGCTTTGAAATCGCTGGCGCCCTGCGTCGCGCGTAGCAGGCACAGGACACCAGCGTTCTTGGCCGAAGGCCGAGAGCGGAGAGCTGCCTTATTGCGTGTCCGGCTTGATGTTGACCGGATTCAGGAACGGCATCATGGCACGCAGTTTTGCGCCGACCTTCTCTAGAAGAGAATCCTGCTCCTTGGCGCGGGTCGCGTTGAATGTGGGGCGTCCCTTCTCGTTTTCGGCAATCCAGTTTTTGGCAAAGCTGCCATCCTGGATTTCCTTGAGCAACTTCTTCATTTCCAGGCGGGTCTGGTCGTTGATGATGCGCGGACCGGCAATGTAATCGCCCGCCTCCGCGGTATCGCTGACGCTGTAGCGCATGTAGTTGAGTCCACCGCGATACATGAGATCGACGATCAGCTTCAGTTCGTGCATGCACTCGAAGTAGGCGATTTCCGGTTGATAGCCCGCTTCCACCAGGGTGTCAAAGCCGGCTTTCACCAAAGCGCTGGCGCCGCCGCACAGCACGGCCTGCTCGCCGAACAGATCGGTTTCGGTCTCTTCGGTGAAGGTGGTCTCAATGACGCCGGCGCGGGTGCCGCCGAGGCCCTTGGCATAAGACAAAGCCAGTGCCTTGGCTTGTCCGGTGGCGTCCTGGTGTACGGCAACCAGGCACGGGGTGCCGCCGCCTTCGGTGAACACCTCGCGGACGCGGTGTCCGGGCGCCTTGGGGGCGATCATGGTGACGTCAATATCCTTGGGCGGCTGGATGGTGCCGAAACGGATGTTGAATCCGTGGGCAAACATCAGCATTTTGCCGGGCTTCAGATTGGGGGCAATGGCTTCCTGGTACAGCTTCGCCTGATAGGTATCGGGAACCAGGACCATGATCACGTCGGCCCAGGCGGCAGCCTCGGAGGCCGTGCATACGGTCAATCCCGCCTGTTCGGCGCGCGCGCGCGCGGCCGGCGCTGATTCGGCGACGCGTACATCCACTCCGCTGTCCTTCAGGTTCAGCGAGTGCGCATGTCCCTGAGAGCCGTAACCGATGATTGCCACTTTTTTCTTTAGGATCAGATTCAGATCCGCATCGTTGTCGTAGTACATCTTTGCCATCTAGCTTCTCCTCACATGAAAAATCGCATTTGTATCAAAGCCGTATTCGGAAATCTTGCCGCAGAGGACTCAGAGCACGCAGAGGGAAAAAGGCCCTTCCGAAACTTCAATTTTACACGTGCCCCGTCGAACCCGGATTACGTTCCAGGAAAATCCGGTGAATCCTGCCTGGGGTTCTCCTCTGCGTCCTCCGCGGTGAAAGGCCGGGAATCTAGTTTTCGTATACGCCCGTCTGGTCTTCGTCCCAGGCCGATGCCTCGGCGCCTGACTGCTGCTGGAAATCGGCGGTATGCGGGCCGCGGCTCATCGCGACCCGTCCGGTGCGCACCATCTCCAGAACGCCATACGGCCGCAGTACCTCCACCAGGCTGTCGATCTTTTCCTCGGTGCCGGTGACTTCAAACACCAGCGACTCGGTGCCGATGTCCACCACTCGCGCACGAAACGCCGCGGCCAACTGCAGCAGTGCGGTGCGTGTGTCCTGGCTGGCGGCGACCTTGATCATCGCCAGGTCCCGGAATACCGACGGCAGGTGAGTGACATTCTGCACGTACAGCACGTTGACCAGCTTATAAAGATGCGCTTCCAGGCGTGCCGCGCCACCTTCGTCGGTGGCCACCGCAATGGTCATGCGCGAGACGCCCGGCTTTTCCGTATGACCGACGGTCAGAGATTCAATATTATAGGCTCGCCGGCGAAATAACGATGCCACCCGATTCAGTACGCCGGGCCTGTTTTCCACGTGAACCACCAGTGTCTGCACCATAAATGAACTCCTTAGTCCGCGCTGCTTGAAGATGCATGAATCGGATTCGGGGCTGGACGCCGGATCATTTCGTTCAGGTCGGCCCCGGCCGGCACCATCGGATACACCGCGTCTTCCTTTTCCACTTTGAAATTAATCAGGCAGGCGCCGTTATGGTCGCGCGCCTCGCGCACCGCGGAGACGACATCGCGGCGCTGGTCCACCAGCAGCCCCTTGATGCTGTGAGCCTCCGCCAGTTTGACGAAATCGGGATTGCGCAACGGAGTGGCGTGGTAGCGGCGGTCATAAAAGAATTCCTGCCACTGCCGGACCATTCCCAGATAGCCGTTATCGATCAGCGCAATTTTGATATTCAATCCTTCCTGGGTAATGGTGGCCAGTTCGCAGGCCGTCATCTGGAAACCGCCATCGCCCACTACCACCCATACTTCGGAGTCCGGGCAGGCGAACTTGGCGCCAATCGCCGCCGGCAAGGCAAAGCCCATGGTGCCCAGGCCGCCGGAGGTGATCAAGGTGCGCGGCTTGCTATGGTGATAATACTGAGCTTCCCACATCTGGTGCTGGCCCACGTCGCTTACCACGACGGCGTTGCCGTCGGTTTCCTTCCACAGGTCGTGGATGACCTGGGCGGCATAAAGCTTGCCCATGTCGGGCAGATTTTTGATGTCGCGTACGGCGGCGTCGCCCTTCAGGGAGTTGATGTGAGCCATCCACTCGTCATGCTCCTGCAATTCGATATCCGGCAGCATGCAGTCCAGCACGGTTGCCACATCGCTCACCAGGGCCACGTCCACGGGGACGTTCTTGTCGATTTCGGAGCGATCGATCTCCACGTGGATCTTCTTGGCATGCGGCGCGTAATTCTTCAGGTTGCCGGTGACCCGGTCGTCAAAGCGCATGCCCAGCGCGATCAGCAGATCGGCTTCCTGAATGGCATGGTTGACCCAGGCTTCGCCGTGCATGCCCATCATCCCCAGATTGAGCGGGTGCAGGGCCGGCATGGAACCGATGCCGAGCAAGGTGAGGGCCACGGGGATGTTGGCGCGCTCCGCCAACTGCATGAACTGGTTCACTGCGCCGGACATCATGATGCCGTGTCCCGCCAGAATCACCGGGCGCTTGGCCTCGTTGATCATTTCCACGGCTCGCGCCAGTTGCGCCGGATCGATGTGGAACGGCGGGCGATATCCCGGCAACTGCGGCGAGCACTTGTTCCAGTCGAATTCCATGGAAGCCTGCTGGGCGTCCTTGGTGATGTCCACCAGAACCGGGCCCGGCCGGCCGGACTGGGCGATATAAAAAGCCTCGCGGATCGACCGGCCAATATCTTCCACTCGCGTCACCAGCGTGTTGTGCTTGGTGATGGGCAGGGTGACGCCGGTGATGTCCACTTCCTGAAAGGCGTCGCTGCCAATCAGTTTGGAACCGACCTGGCCGGTGATGCACACCACAGGCGAGGAGTCCATCATCGCCGTGGCGATGCCGGTCACCAGGTTCGTCGCTCCTGGACCTGAGGTGGCAATGGCAACGCCCACTCTGCCGCTGGCGCGCGCAAAACCATCGGCCATATGCGCGGCGCCCTGTTCGTGCCGTACCAGTGTGTGGTGGATCTGCGGATACTTCCAGATCGCATCATACGTTGGCAGAATGGTTCCGCCCGGATATCCGAAGGCGTGCGTCACGCCCTCATTCAGCAGGCATTCCCAGATAATTTCGGCGCCCGTCAATTTCTTTGTGCTCATAAGACCTCGCGTTGTCGGCTGTCGGCCCTCGGCCTTCGGCCGGAAAGACCGTACTTTCTTAACGTTGAAACATTCAAATCCTTCAACTCATCGTCGGCAGCCGCTGGAACCACCAACCCCACATCAACCCGGCTGCTGGACGAGGGCTGCTATTCCGTCACTGCTCCCTTAGCCGCGGTGGATACGCTGCGGGCATACTTGGCAAACACGCCATGCGTGTACCGCAAAGCGGGAGCTTTCCATCCGGACATACGCTTCTTGATCTCCGTATCAGAGATGAGGAGCCGCAATTCCCGTGCCGGCAGATCGAATTCGATGGCATCCCCGTCGCGAACCGCTGCAATCGGGCCGCCATGGGCGGCTTCCGGCGCCACATGGCCGGCCATCAGTCCATGCGTCGCCCCGGAGAAGCGCCCGTCGGTCAGCAGCGCCACCGAATCGCCCAACCCGGCGCCATGCACGGCTGCGGTGACCGCCAGCATTTCCCGCATGCCCGGCCCGCCTTTCGGCCCTTCATAGCGGATCACGATGACGTCGCCGGCCTTGACCACGCCGGATTGCACCGCCGCAAAGGCCGCTTCTTCGTTGTCGAATACGCGCGCAGCGCCCCTAAAGTGCTCGATATTGTGGCCCGCAACCTTCACCACGCAACCGTCCGGAGCCAGATTGCCCTTTAAGATCACCAAACCGCCGCTGGACTTGATGGGGCTTTTCGCCGGACGCAAAACTTCCTGGCCGGCTGTTTCCCTGGCGCCTTCCGCCTCGGCGCCGATGGTGTTTCCGGAAACCGTCAGCGCATCCGCCTGCAGCAGGCCCAGCTCTTTCAGCCGCTGCGCCAACAGGCGGGTGCCTCCGGCACGAAACATATCTACCGCCATGAACCGCCCGCCGGGTTTCAGATCCGCCAGCAGAGGGGTGTTCCGGCTGATCCGGTCAAAATCTTCGATGGCCAGGTCGACGCCCGCCTCATGCGCGATGGCCAGCAGATGAAGCACTGAATTGGTGGAGCCGCCCGAGGCGCACACACTGGCAATTGCGTTTTCCAGCGCCGCGCGCGTAACGATTTGCCGCGGCCGCACGTCCCGCCTGACCAGCTCCATCAGCAAGGCTCCGGCATGTTCCGCGGCGGATGCCTTCTGCGGGTCGGTGGCCGGCACGCTGGAATCGTTCATCGGCGCAATGCCGAGGAACTCGCACGCGGTCGCCATGGTGTTGGCGGTAAACTGGCCGCCACAAGCGCCGGCGCCCGGACAGGCGCCGTCTTCGAGCGCCCGCAATTCGGAGTCGTTCATCGTGCCTTTGGCATGGGCGCCAACCGCTTCGAACACGTCCTGAATGCTGACGTCGCGGTTGTGAAACGATCCTGGAGCAATCGAGCCGCCGTACAGCACCATGCCCGGCACATTGAGGCGCACCAAGGCCATGACTCCGCCGGGGATGGTCTTGTCACAACCGACAAGTACCACCAGGCCGTCAAACAGGTTGCCGCGCGTCACCAGTTCAATGGAGTCGGCGATCACCTCGCGGCTCACCAGCGAGGCACGCATGCCTTCGCTGCCCATCGTGATGCCGTCGGAAATCGAGACCGTGCAGAACTCCATGGGAGTTCCGCCCGCCTTGCGAATTCCCGCTTTCACGTGCGCGGCAACTTCTTTGAGGTGGTAGTTACAGGGACCGATTTCGATCCAGGTGTTGGCGACGCCGATAATCGGCTTCTGAAGGTCTTCATCGGTAAAGCCGGCGGCTTTCAACATGGAGCGTGCCGGTGCGCGGCTGGCTCCGTCCGTGATGGCCCCGCTGTAGCGTTTTCCCGGAGCACTCATCGACAACCTCCCAATTCGGAACCGAAAAGGCGTTCCACCCTGGATTCCCCGCGTTTGCGCCGTCAGGTCCGGCGCGGGCTATCTGACCAAAAAACTCATGCTTGCGCGGCGCCGGCCTGGTTCGCCGCGTCCTCGACAAACTGCTTATGCAACCGGCGCACCGCCTCCGGCACATCCGACTCCTCGATGACGAAGGCGATGTTGATTTCCGAGGCGCCCTGCGAAACCATGCGGACATTGATGTCGCGTATGGTGCCGAAGATGCGGGCCAGCATGCCCTTCGTACCGCGCAGATTGTCGCCTACGACGCACACAATCGCCTTGCCGGTTTCCACTTCCACGTCGGCGACTGCCCGCAGATCCTCCAGTACCTGGGTTAAATCCAGCTTCGAATCCACCGTCAACGAGACGCTGACTTCCGAGGTGGAAACCGTGTCCACCGATATCTGGTGCTGTTTGAAGACCTGGAAGACATCGTGCAGGAAGGCGTGCGCCACCAGCATGCGGCCGGCATTCACGTTGACGATGGTCATATTTTTCTTGGCGCAAATGGCCGTAATTTGCGTGCTTGTGCGCTTGGCATGGGTGCGTACGCAGGTGCCGCTGCTGCCGGGATTGTGCGAATTCAAGACATAGACCGGAATGTTTTTCCGCATGGCGGGCAGCATGGTGGCCGGATGCAGAACTTTGGCGCCGAAGAACGCCATTTCCGCGGCTTCGTCAAAACTGACCTCTTCCAGCCGCTGGGCTTTCGGGCACAGGTTGGGATCGGTCGTCTTGATGCCGTCCACGTCTGTCCAGATTTCGATGCGCTCGGCGTCGAGCGCGGCGCCGACGATGGCAGCGGTAAAATCCGAACCGCCGCGGCCGATGGTGGTGGTAACGCCGGCGGAGGTTGCGGCGATGAACCCGCCCATCACCGGGACCCGCCCATCGTCCAGCAACGGCTGCAG